>NZ_JAWOBM010000006.1:0-45305 GCF_046498025.1 Halorubrum sp. | reverse complement strand
GTCAAGCCGAGCGAGGAGCGCCTCCGCGAGGCGGTCGAGGACACCGACGCCGGCGACGCGGTCGAGAAGTTCGTCGTCGCCTGCCCGATGTGTACGACGATGTTCGAGGACGGCCGGAAGACGGGCGGCTTCGAGGACGACGTGGAGGTCGTCGACGTGGCGGAGCTGCTGATCGAGGCGCTGGAGGCGTGACCCGAGCGCGGTCGGACTTCGTACGGAACGACATAGATATACGCCGGCGCGGCGCCGCGAGCGAAAACCGCTCGACCGGGACGCCGGAGAGAACTATATAGAGTACATAGCCCACCCGAGTGATACCCCTCGGACAGTACGTCTCATAGCATACTATTTAACCGGAAGACGCACAGGATCCGGTGATGGCATCAAGCCACGACCTGAATACGGAACGCATCACCCGGCGGAAATCGCTCGCGGCGCTCGCTGGCGTGGGGGCACTGGGGCTGGCCGGCTGTACGTCCAACGACGACGGTGGCGACGGTGGCGACGACGACGACGGCGGCCTCGGCGGTGACGACGGCGACGACGGCGGCGACGGCGACGACGGCGGCGACGGCGGCGACGGCGGCGACAGCCTCTCCGGAGAGGTCATCGTCACCGGGTCGAGTACGGTCTACCCGGTCTCCATAGAGATGCAGGAACGGTTCATGGACGAGAACGAGGACGTCAGCGTGACCGTCGACTCGACCGGCAGCGGTGGCGGCTTCGCGAACAACTTCTGTCCCGGCGATTCGGACATCAACGGTGCGTCCCGTCCGATCAAGGAAGAGGAAATCGAGAGCTGTGACGGAAACGACGTCGAACCGGTCGAATTCCGAATTGCGGGCGACGCGCTGACGGTGGCGGTCAGCCCGGACAACGACTGGGTCGACAGCATGACCTTCGACGAGCTGGCGCAGATCTGGAACGGCGACGACCCCGCCGAGACGTGGGCCGACGTCAACGAAGACTGGCCCGACGAGGAGTTCGACCTCTACGGTCCCGACGACACCTCGGGGACGTTCGACTGGTTCACCGAGAACGTCGTCGGCGAAGCCGGCAACCACCGGAGCGACTACGAGCCGACCGAGGACGACAACACGATCGTTCAGGGGATCTCGAACAACGAGCACTCGATCGGTTACTTCGGATTCGCCTACTACCAGGAGAACGAGGACGACCTCAAGGCGCTCAACATCGCCGAGACCTCGGACGACGAACCCAGCGCCCCGAGCCTGTCTGCAGCCTCCGAAGGCGACTACCCGATGGCTCGGCCGCTGTTCATATACCCCAGCGCCGACTCGCTCAGCGAGAAGGATCAGGTCTACTCGTTCGTCGAGTACTACCTCGAGAACTCCAGCGCGGACTGGATCGCCGACGACGTCGGCTACGTGCCGTCCAACGACGAGGAGGTCGAGGAGAACCTCTCGACGCTCGAAGAGTACGCGTAACCGGAGCTGAGCCGCTGTTGGCCCCGCTATCGGATCACGAATGAATTAAGGCTACCAGAAATTATCTATGAGTCACCAATGAACGGCGAACCAGCGTTGACGCGCGCGGCGGCCGACCGCGACGTCAAAGAGAAAATGGTCGGCGTGTTGCTGTTCGCCTGCGCAGCGCTGACCATATTCGTGACCGCGAGCATTCTGTTCACGCTCGCGTACGACACGATCACGTTTTTCGGATTCGAAGAAACGAGTGTCGTGAACTTTCTGACCGGACTCGAATGGGAGCCGAGAAACGGCCATTACGGCGTCTGGCCGCTCGTGAGTTCGACGCTGGTCGTCACCGTCGTCTCCGCGCTGGTCGCGATCCCGATCGGAACGGCCGCCGCCGTCTACCTTTCTGAGTACGCGAGCCCGAAGGTTCGCTCTGTGATCAAACCGTCCCTCGAAATACTTGCGGGGATTCCAACGGTCGTCTACGGCTATCTCGCATTGGTCTATCTGACGCCATGGCTGCGAGACATCGGCCTCCCGCTCGGGACGTTCAACCTCTTTAGCGCCTCGATCATGGTCGGCATCCTCATCGTCCCGATGGTCTCGTCGCTCTCCGAAGACGCGATGAGCGCGGTGCCGGACTCGCTCCGGCAGGCGGGCTACGGACTCGGCGCGACGAAGTACGAGGTCTCGACGGGGATCGTCATTCCGGCGGCGGTCTCGGGAATCTTCTCGTCGTACATCCTCGCGCTGTCGCGGGCCATCGGCGAGACGATGATCGTCGTCATGGCCGGCGGTCTCCGGACGAATCTCTTCGACCCGTTCGATCCGTTCGGCAGTCTGGCGGGATCGGGTCGGACGATGACCGCCTCGATGGTCAACGCCGTTACGAGCGACGCGACGGGCGGATCAGCCGAATACTACAGCATGTTCGCGATCGGCCTCTCGCTGTTCGCGATCACGTTCCTGATGAACCTCGCAAGCAATCGGATCGCCGCGCGATATCGGGAGGAATACCAATGAGCGATCAGTGCGTCCTGACCCCCGTCGAGGTGATCGACTAATGGCCAGCGAAACACCGACGTCCGGTACGTGGTTCGGCTCTGCGGAGATCGGTCGACTCCGCGGACGAGTCTTCAAGTGGACCTGTCTCGGCGCGACGGTGCTCACGCTGTTTTTGATGCTCGTCTTCTTGCTGTACGTCGCGAACGACGCACTCGCCCCGCTGTCGGCCGATCCGGGCTGGCTCGCGACGATGGGGTTGGCCGTCGTCGTTCCCGTCGTGCTGCTGGCTGGGTACTACTACCGGCGCGATCGATCCGCCGGAGAGGTCGCCTACACGGCGCTCGGGCTCCCGATTTTCGTGGGGCTCGTCGCGGGCGGTATCTGGCTGCTGTTCCGCCACATCGTGACGCCCCAGGAGTGGTTCGTGTTGATCGCCTCGGTTCTCGTTGCGGGCGGTCTCGTTACCGTCCACTCGCGGCTGCGACACGACGCCGCCGTCGAACGACTCGCGGTGATGGTGCTCGCACCCCTGCTCGCGGTCGTCGGCGTTCCGACGGTCGTTCCGAGCCTCCGAGAGCTACTGTCCCTCTCGCCGGTGTTACCGAACGCGCTGCTCTCGTTGGTCATCGGCTTTCTCCTGCCGATCGCTGCCCTCGTCGGATGGCGCGTCCGGACCGTTCGGGACGTCGACCGCGACGGCGCGATCGCCGCGGGGGTCACCGTCGCCGGTGGACTCGCCGGGACGGTCGTCGGGCCGCTGCTCGGCGTGCATCCGACGAGCTGGATCGTCTTCGCCTCGCCGATCGTCGGCGCCCTCGTCCTCTACGTCGAACGCGTCGTCCGGAACGGCGAGGGAGTGTCGGGGCTCGCGTTCCCCGTCGTCGTCGCCGCCGGGGTGTTCGCCGGCCTCACCGCGGCCCAGACGCTCGGGTTCGCCGGTCCCGACGCGTGGCTCGACATGCAGTTCCTGACGAGTTCCACCAGCACCACCCCCGCCGACGCGGGGATCTATCCAGCGCTCGTCGGCTCGGTGCTCATAATGATCGTGATCGTCCTCTCCGCGTTCCCCGTCGGTGTCGGGGCGGCGGTCTACCTCGAGGAGTACGCCCGGGCGGAGGGGCCCCTCGGCAAGGTGATAGAGCTGATTCAGGTCAACATCGCCAACCTCGCGGGCGTCCCCTCGATCGTGTACGGTGTCCTCGGGTTAGCGATCTTCATCAACCTCATCGGGATGGGCCGAGGGACGGCGGTCGTCGCCGGGTTCACCGTCGGCCTGCTTATCCTCCCGATCGTAATCATCTCCACGCAGGAGGCGATCCGTGCGGTTCCCGATTCCCACCGACAGGCCTCGTACGCGATGGGCGCGACCAAGTGGCAGACGGTCCGTAACGTCGTCCTCCCCGAGTCGCTCGCCGGGATCTTCACCGGAACGATCCTCGCGCTCGGGCGGGCCATCGGCGAGACCGCCCCCCTGCTGATGATCGGCGTCTCGGCGAGCGTCCGCGTCTCGCCCGATTCGTTCCTGACTCGGACCGGTGCGATGCCGAGACAGATCCTCTCGTGGTCGACACAGATCACCACCGAGTTCCGCTACGGCGTGCTTGCGGCGGGCGTGGTGACGCTGCTGGTCGTCCTCCTGACGATGAACACCGCGGCGATCGTGCTTCGGAACCGCTCACAGCAAACCCAA
Source organism: Halorubrum sp. (assembly GCF_046498025.1). Lineage (NCBI taxonomy): Archaea > Methanobacteriati > Methanobacteriota > Halobacteria > Halobacteriales > Haloferacaceae > Halorubrum > Halorubrum sp. The sequence goes on along the minus strand of NZ_JAWOBM010000006.1, from coordinate 41,174 downwards.
TAAGGATGAATCCAACCGACACCTCAACCAGTCGAACCACGGACCGAGTCGAAACCGACGGCGGCGTCCCCTCCAGAGATGACGTCGAACCGACCGCAGACGCGGCGAAAGCCGACGGCGGGACGGAAAAAATCATCGACGTTTCGCCGTCGTACTCCGTCCCGGACGACGACGACGGTGCGCGGATACGGTCGACCGAGACCGCGATCGCTACCCGTGAGCTAAACGTCTACTACGGCGACGAGCAGGCGTTAGACGATGTCTCGATGGAGATATACGAACACGACGTGACGGCGCTCATCGGCCCCTCCGGCTGTGGCAAGTCGACGTTCCTCCGGACGATCAACCGGATGAACGACATGATCGACGTCTGCCGCGTCGAGGGCGCGGTGGAGTTCGGCGGGAAAAACGTCTACGACGACGACGTCGACCCTGTCGCCCTGCGCCGGAAGATCGGGATGGTCTTTCAGGCGCCGAACCCGTTCCCGAAGTCGATCCGCGACAACGTCGCGTACGGACTGAAGATCCAGGGGTACGAGGGCGACGTCGACGCCCGGGTCGAGAAAGCGCTGAAGTCCGCGGCGCTGTGGGACGAGGTGAAAGACCAGCTCGACTCCTCGGGGCTCGACCTCTCGGGCGGACAGCAGCAGCGGCTCTGTATCGCCCGGGCGATCGCGCCCGACCCGGAGGTCGTCCTGATGGACGAGCCGACCTCGGCGCTCGACCCCGTCGCGGCCTCGAAGATCGAGGACCTGATCGACGACCTCGCGGAGGAGTACACCGTCATCATCGTCACGCACAACATGCAGCAGGCGGCGCGCATCTCCGACCGGACCGCCGTCTTCCTCACCGGCGGGCGGCTCGTCGAGTACGACGACACGACCAAGATCTTCGAGGACCCGGAGGAACAGCGCGTCGAGGACTACATCACGGGGAAGTTCGGATAGATGCCCCGCGAGAACTACCAGGAGCGGCTCGGAGAGCTCCGGGCCGACGTGGTCGACATGGGCGATCTGGTCCTCGACCGGTACGAGAAAGCGCTCCGCGCGGCCGAGACGGGCGACGACGACCTCGCCGACGAGGTGATCGGCGGCGACCACGTCGTCAACGAGCGCTACCTCGAACTGGAGGACGAGTGCACGAACCTGCTCGCGCTCCAGCAGCCCGTGGCCGGGGACCTCCGGCTGGTGACGGCGTCGTTCAAGATCATCACCGACCTCGAACGCGTCGGCGACCTGGCGACGAACCTCGCCGAGTACGGCGGCGACGACGGCGGGATCCACCCGGCCGTCGACTTCCGCGGGCTCGGCGACGCGGCCGGCGAGATGGTCGCGGACGCGGTCGCGGCCTACGAGGCGGCCGACCCGGACGCCTGCCGGGAGATCGACGTCCGCGACGACGACCTCGACGAGCGGTGTCGGCGAGCCAGCGAGGCGGTCGTGCGGAGCCTGCTCGAGGCCGACCGCGCCCGCGCCGCCGCGAACGGGACCGACGAGCCGGATCCGGACCGACTCGCGGACACCCTCGACGAGATCTCCCGCGCCCTGCTGGCGATCCGCGACCTCGAACGCGTCGGGGACCACGGGGTCAACATCGCCGCGCGGACGCTGTACATGATCGAGAGCGACGACGAGCTGATCTACTGATCCGACGGTCGGACCCACCCAATCAACGATGACGACACCAACCGACGCGACCGACGAGACGGCGACCGACGAGACGAGTACCCTCGTGTTCATGTGCGTCCGCAACGCCGGGCGGAGCCAGATGGCGACGGCGTTCGCGGAGCGCGAGCGCGACCGACGCGGCCTCGGCGACGCGGTCGAGATCGTGACGGGCGGCACCGCCCCCGCCGACAGCGTCCACGACGTGGTCGTCGAGGCGCTCGCGGAGGTCGGCCTCGACGTGAACGGCCGGACGCCGCGGCACGTCTCCGAGGAGACGCTCGCCGGCGCCGACTTCGTCGCCACGATGGGCTGTTCGACGCTCGATCTGGCGGGCGTCGACACCGACGACTGGGACCTCGAGGACCCGGGCGAGCGCCCGATAGAGGACGTCCGCGAGATCCGCGACGAGATCGAGCGCCGCGTGGTCGCCCTCTTCGACGAGCGGTTCGGCGCGTACGACAACGACGAATAGGACGCTCGCGCCGGCGACGGCGTCGCGTTCCCGTCTTTTTATCACCGAAGCGGAACGGACCGGGAGGAGCGAACCCCTCTCGACCTCGGCGGAAGTCCTAATCGCCTCCGGACGCAGTACCGAGACGTGACCATACTGCAGGAACTCATCGGGAACCAGCCGCTCGCCGTCTGGATCGTGTTGGGCGCGACGGGGTTCCTGCTGACCTGGAAGGGCGCGAACGTCATCGAGTCGACGACCTCGAAGATCAGCGATCACTTCGGCGTCTCGCAGGCGATCCAAGGCGGGCTCATCGTCGCGGCCGCGACGTCGTTCCCCGAGCTCGCGATCATCGTCATCTCGGTGCTCGTGCTCGGCGAGTTCGGCGTCGGCGCCGGGGCGCTCATCGGGACCGCGGTGTTCAACATCCTCGTCATCCCGGCCGCCGTCGCCATCACGAGCGGCGACACGACGACGACGCAGGGGATCGTCTACCGCGACGCCATCTTCTACATGGTCGCCGTCCTCGCCCTCTTCGGCGTGATCGCGCTCGGCGTCCTCGGGACCGACGGGCGGGAGCTCGCGCGGATCTCCCCGCAGATGGGCGTCGGCCTGTTGGTGCTGTACGGCGTCTACGTCATCCTGCTCGTCGGCGGCAAGACCGGCGCGTCGGACCGGAAGCGGACCGAATCGACGAACGTCCCGAAGCAGGCCGGGCTGTTCGCGGCCGGGCTGGTCGTCGTGCTCGTCGGCGTCGAAGCGATGATCGGCATGACGCTGCAGATCTCGGACGCGCTCAACGCGCCGCCGTTCCTCATCTCCGTGACGGTGTTGTCGGTAATGAGCTCGTTCCCCGACCTGCTCGTCGGCGTGAAGATGGGCGAGGCCGGCGACAAGCGGGCGGCGATCTCGAACGTCTTCGGGACGAACACGTTCAACCTCGTCGCGGCGCTGCCGATCGGCGTCATCCTCGCCGGCGGCGTCTCGATCGGCTTCCTCACGTCCGTGCCGCTGATGTTATTCCTCTTCTATACCACCCTCATCGTCGTGGTGCTGGCCGCGACGGACTTCGAGATCACCACCGAGGAGGGGTACGTCTTCCTCGCGATGTACGTCGCCTTCCTCGGCTGGATGACGACCGAGGCGCTCGGAGTCACCGCGTTGCTCACCGAGGAGACGCTCCGGACGATCGTCGGGTGACCGTCGGCTCCGGCGTCCGGACCCGAACCTCGATGTCGTCGGCGTCGGCGACGGCGATCCCGTCCGCCCGCTCGTCGACGGCGACCTGGACGTCGCCGTCGGACGCGACCGCCTCCGCTCGGGCCCGCACCGCGTCCAGCGCGGCGGCGTCAGGGACGACCACTTCGAACCACGCGAGGCCCCGCCCCGACGCCGGCGTCGTCCGCCCCCGCCACGTGTTCGCGCCGAGGTGGTGGTGGTAGCCGCCGGCGGCGACGAACCGGACGCCCGGCCCGGTCGTGCCGACCGCGAAGCCGATCCCCTCGACGTACACCGCCTCGAACGCCGACAGCGACGTGACTTCGAGGTGGACGTGGCCGACGTCGGTGCCGGGCGGAGCCCGGTCGGCGGGGGCGGCGTCGCCGGTGTCGCCCGGTCCGCCCGCCGCGGCGGCGACGCCCGCCAGGTCGAGCGGCTCGGTCGCCATTCGAACGGTCCCGTCGGCGGCGGTCGACCACTCCTCACGGGGGCGGTCGCGATAGAGCTCCACGCCGTTCCCCTCGGGGTCCTCGAGGTACAGCGCCTCGCTGACGAGGTGGTCGGAGGCGCCGTCGAGCCGCCACCGGTCGCGCACCCGTCCCAGCGCCGCGCCGAGCGCGGCCCGGGAGGGAACCCGGAAGGCGGTGTGGAAGAGGCCGGCGTCGGTGGGGGCACGCTCGGGGCGGTCCGGGTCGCGGTGGAGGACGAGCAGGGGAGTAGCGTCGGGACCCGCGTTCTCGTCGCCCGCCGCGCCGCCGACGCCGAGCAGGGCCTCGTCGCCGTCGCGGTCGAGGACGGCGAGGCCGACGACGTCGCGGTAGAAGGCGACCGCCTCCTCGAGGTCGGCGACGCGAAGCGCGACGCGGCCGATGCGGGTCCCGGCCGGCAGGCGGTCTGCGGAGGGGCGGTCGGCGGAGGGGCGGTCGGCGGGTGGAGCGTCGGCCATGTCGCTACCCAGGAGCGCCCGCGCGTTCAACGCGTCGATCCCTCCCGATCGTCCGTTAGAGTGAAGCGGCGGGGCGACGCAGTACCCGATATGAGCGTCGAACAGGAGGAGCGGGCCATCCGGTGTCTGGTCGCGAAAGTCGGGCTCGACGGCCACGATCGGGGCGCACACGTGATCGCGCGGGCGTTCCGCGACGCCGGCTTCGAGGTCGTCTACTCCGGGCTCCACCGCGCGCCCGAAGACATCGTGCAGGCGGCGGTCCAAGAGGACGTCGACGTGCTCGGCATCTCCATCCTCTCGGGGGCCCACAACACCCTCGTGCCGAAGGTGATCGAGGGGTTGAAACAGTACGACGCGTTCGAGGACACCCTGATCCTGGTCGGCGGGATCATCCCCGACGACGACGAGGCGGAGCTCAAAGAGCTCGGCGTCGCCGAGGTGTTCGGCCCCGGCACGCCGATGGAGGAGACGATCGAGTTCATCCGGAACAACGTGCCGGAGCGAGCGTAGATGGACGGGCCGAACCGCGACGGCTCGGCGACGCTGCGGACGCCGGAGCTGAGCGACCGCGACGCCGACCTCGTCGAGGAGCTGCTCGGCGGAAGCCACCGGGCGCTCGCCCGCGTCATCACCCGCATCGAGGACCGCGCCGGGGGCCACCGGGCGATCGTCGCCGCGCTCCACGAGCACACGGGCGGCGCGGACGTGATCGGGATCACGGGCTCGCCGGGCGCCGGGAAGTCGACGCTCGTCGACAAGCTGGCGGCCGCCTATCGCGAGCGGGGAGACACGGTCGGCGTCGTCGCCGTCGACCCCTCCTCGCCGTACACCGGCGGCGCCGTGCTCGGCGACCGGATTCGGATGGGGTCGAACGTCGGCGACATGGACGTGTTCTTCCGGTCGATGAGCGCGCGCGGCCAGCTCGGCGGGCTCTCGATGGCGACCGCGGACGCCGCGAAGGCGCTCGATGCCTTCGGGAAGGACGTCGTGATCATCGAGACCGTCGGCGCCGGACAGAACGAGGTCGACGTGGTGCGCACCGCCGACACGGTCGCCGTGCTCGTCCAGCCCGGCTCGGGCGACGACGTGCAGACCCTGAAGGCCGGCATCCTGGAGATCGGCGACGTGTTCGCCGTCAACAAGGCGGACATGGACGGGGCGGAGCGCACCCTCGCCGAGTTAGAGGAGATGGTTCACCTGCGCGAGAGCCCGACGAAGGGGCTCGACACGGGCCACCACGCGTTCGACGCGCCGGAACACCCGGACGACCCGGACCACTCGAACGACGGCGGCGCGGCGGGGGACGGCGACGGGGCGTCCGACGGCGACGAGGCCGACGGCGACGGCCCGGAGTGGACCCCCGAGGTGCTCCGGACCGTCGCGAACACGGGCGAAGGCGTCCCGGAGCTGATCGAGACGTTCGACGCGCACGCCGCGTACCTCCGGGAGTCCGGGGAGATCGAGGCGACGAAGCGGCGGCGCTATGCCGAGGAGATCCGGACGCTCGTGCGCTCGGACGTGGGGGCGATCGCGACCGGGGAGATCGAGCGCCGCGGCGGGATCGACCGGCTCGCCGAGGCGGTCCGCAGGCGCGAGACCGACCCGTACAGCGTCGCCGCCGAGATCGTCGCTCCCATCGCCGACTGCGTGGCGGGAGACGGAGAGTAGGCCGTCTCGGCACGAGGTATAAGTCGCCCGCGGACCAACAGGTTTCTATGAAGCTCAGGAACCTCGCCGGGACCGCCCTCCTCGGCGTCGGCGCGCTCGCCGCCCTCAACACCGGGCTCCGGTACGAGGGAGAACTGGAGGCCCCGCTCGACGGCGACGACGGCGTCTTCCGCTGGCGCGGGATGGACGTCGCGTTCACCGAGGCAGGCGACCCCGACGATCCGGACCTCGTCCTGCTCCACGGAATAAACGCCGCCGGCTCGTCCGGCGAGTGGCGCGCGGTGTTCGACGACCTGGCCGCCGACTACCACGTGGTCGCCCCCGACTACCCGGGGTACGGCCGCTCCGACCGACCGCCGCTGCGGTACTCCGCCGCGCTGTACGAGGACTTCGTCCGCGACTTCCTCGCCGACTTCGAGGAGCCCGCCGTCGTCGCCTCCTCGCTGTCGGCCGCCTACGTCGCCGGGGCGGTCACCCGGGACGAGTCGGGCGACGGCGGCGTCGACCTCCGCGGCTTCGTCGGCGTCTGCCCGACGAGCGTCGCGGGACCGAGCCCGCCGAAGTCGTGGCTCCGCGAGCTGCTCCGGTCGCCGCTGATCGGGGACGCGCTGTTCAACGTCATCGCGTCGAAGCCGTCGATCCGCTATTTCAACGCCGACCACGGCTACGACGACCCGGCGAACCCGAGCGAGGAGTGGGTCGACTACGAGTGGCGGACGACCCACGTCGAGAACGCCCGGTTCGCCCCGGCGTCGTTCGTCTCCGGCTACCTCAACAGCGACGTGGACCTGGCGGCCGCGCTCGCCGACCTCGGCGTGCCGCCGACGATCGTCTGGGGGCGCGAGGCCGAGGTGAGCCCCCTCTCGGACGGGCGCGAGCTGGCCGACGCGTCCGACGCGCGGCTCGTCGTCTTCGACCGCGCGCGGCTGCTCCCGCACGTGGAGCACCCGGACCGGTTCGCCGAGACCGTCCGGGAGAGCCTCGTCGCCGGCGCGACCGCCTGAGGCGGTCGGTCGGGGTCGCTCGGGGCCGGCAGCGGCGAGCCGACGCGAGCCGGGAGGAGCGCTCCCGCCCCGAGTATCAGGCGTGAGTACCGGGGGACAACGGGTTTATCCGGGGATCGTCGACGGGCGTGTATGACCGACGCTCCACTCCGCGTGCTCTGTGTCGACGACGAGCCGGGGCTCGCGGCGCTCGTCGCGGCGTCCCTCGAGCGCGACGACGAGATCGACTGCGAGACCGTCGCCGAGACGGACCCCGCGGCCGCCCTCGACCGCATCGAGGACGAGCCGTTCGACTGCGTCGTGAGCGACTACGACATGCCCGACTACACCGGCGTCGAGCTCCTCTCCGCCGCGCGCGAGACGGACCCCGACCTCCCGTTCCTCCTGTTTTCGGCGACCGGGCCGGACGCCGTCGCGGCCGAGATGGTGCGGGCGGGCGTCAGCGACTACGTTCGCGAACGCGGCGGCGCGGACGGGTACACCGCGCTCCTGCGCCGCGTCGGGCACGCGGTCGACGGTGAGGGGGCGGGCGGCGGGGACGAGAGCCGCGAGACGGGAGGCGAGTGGGATTCGGTCGACGGCGTCGCCTCCGCGGCCGACGTCGCGCTCGACGGGATCTGCACGGTCGCCCCCGACGGCACCTTCGAGTTCGTCGGCGAGGAGTACGGGCGGCTGTACGGCTACGACCCGGACGACCTCGTCGGCGAGCGCTGGCAGCGCCTCCACCCGGACGCGGAGGTCGAACGCATCCGGACCCACGTCATCCCGGCGGTGATGGAGGGCGAGCGGTGGACGGGGACGAGCGAGGGGCTCCGCGCCGACGGGACGACGTTCGCGGAGTCGAAGATGGTGAGCACGACCAGCGACGACCGGCTCGTCATCGCGGTGTCGCCGTTCGAGGCGGTCGCGGGCGGGAGGGCCGCGGACGACTGAGAGGGCCGGCGGCCGTCGCCGGCGACCGGGGAGGCAGCGAGGCGGTCGCCGGCGACCGGGGAGGCAGCGGGACCGGCGTCGGCGGACGACCGAGCTACCCGTCCCGCCTGACGTAAATCGTCTTCTCGCAGGCCGCGTGGACGGTCCCCGCGTCGTCGACGAGCGAGACGAGGTACTCGCGGTCCGTCGACTCGCCGGGACCGAGCGCGTCGCGGATCGCGTCGGTCCGGGCGGCCGGGAGCTCGAACTCGGCGTACAGCGTGTCGCGGCCCGGTTCGATGAATTCCAGCGCGGCCGACTTGTCCCAGACGGTGAAGCCGTCGCCGAGGATCCGCCGGAGCATCGTCATGTAGACGGGGTCGATCGCGCCGTAGAGGCTGCCGCCGAAGATCGTCCCGACCGCGTTTCGGGTGCGCCAGTTGAACGGGACGCGGATCCGCACGTACCGCCAGTCGGCGCCGATGCGCTCGACCCGGGCACCGGTCCCACGATAGGCGGGGAGGACGTTGAAGCCGTGTCGCCAGAGGCGCGTTCGGAGGCTCTCCGCCGGCGGATCCTCGCGGAGGGGACGTGGATCGGGGTCGCGGTCGACGCCGGTCGGCGAGTCGGTCACGTTCGAGCGGGGCGCCCCCGGCGACAAACCCGTGTCGGAACCGGCGACAACGCGCCCGGCGTTGTCGACGTCGGACGCTTATTTATATAGACAGCGGCGGCGCGTGCCGGGAGCGCCGCGGCGCGGCGCGAACCGCACGCGCGAGGGAGTCGGCCGCCCGGAGCAACGCGGAGGGCGGCCGACGAGGCTGGGGAGGCGTGAGGCGCTGTGCGGTTGCGGTCGGGAGGACTCAAAGGGGCAGCCGCGAGGGCGGCGCAGGCGACGTAAGCACTGCAGGGAGTGAGCGAAGCGAACGACCGAAGCGCGCAGCGAGCGTGCGTCGCCCTCGCGGCTGGGGCTTTGGAGTGGTTCTCTCCTGATTCGCTGATGATTCGTTATAAACGAGCGGCTGGGGCTTTGGAATGGTTCTCTCCTGATTCGCTGATGATTCGTTATAAACGAGCGGCTGGGGCTTCTGAAGCGCTTCCGTTGGTCTCGCTTCCATCCGATCTCGCTCACGCTCTCACGTAGGCGGCCCGAAACGGGTATCCGCGCGCGTCCGCAACCCGACACCGATGGAGTGCGACAAGTGCGGGGCCGACGCCGTCCACCACGCCGCCTACTCCGGGGCGCACCTGTGCGGCGAGCACCTCCGCCGGTCGGTCGAGAAGCGCGTGAAACGACGGGTCCGCGAGGACGGCCTGCTCGATCCCGACGCGACGCCGGAGGAGCCCGACCGCTGGGTGATCGGCCTCTCGGGCGGGAAAGACAGCGTCGCGCTGACCCAAATTCTGGACGACGTGTTCGGGAGGGACCCCCGCGTCGAGATGCTCGCGCTGACGATCCACGAGGGGATCGAGGGGTACCGCGACGAGAGCCTCGACGCCTGCGTCGAGCTGGCCGCGGACCTCTCGCTCCGCCACGAGGTCGTCTCCTACGAGGAGGAGTTCGACGTGCGGATGGACGACGTCGTCGAGAGCGACCCCGAGAACATGGCCGCCTGCGCGTACTGCGGCGTGTTCCGGCGCGACCTCCTCGAGAAGTACGCCGCCGAGTTCGACGCCGACAAGCTGCTCACCGGTCACAACCTCGACGACGAGGCCCAGACGGCGATGATGAACTTCCTCGAGGGCGACGTCCGGCAGGTGGCGAAGCACTTCGACGCCTCGCTCGGTCCCTTCGACGAGCGCGGGGAGACGGAGACGTTCGTCCCGCGCGCCAAGCCCCTCCGCGACGTGCCCGAGAAGGAGGTCGCCCTCTACTGTCACGTCCGCGACCTCCCGACGCACATGGCCGAGTGCCCCCACTCCTCGGAGGCGTACCGCGGCGAGATCCAGTCGACGATCCACGAGCTAGAGGAGAACCACCCCGGCGCCCGTCACTCGATCATGGCCGGCTACGAAGAGCTCTCGGCGCTCGCCGCCGAGGCGTACCGCGAGGGCGGCGACGCCGCCGCCGACGCGCCCGACCTCGGCGAGTGCGAGCGCTGCGGCTCGAAGACGAGCCGGGACGTCTGTCGGAAGTGCCGCCTGCTCGACTCGATCGAGGCGGCCTGAGTCGGGCGGCCTGAGCCGGCCGTCGACGCGGGTTACCCCTCCGGGTCGACCCGCCCGAGCAGGTCGAGCTGGTGAGTGAGGTAGACGAGCTCGCCGGCGTCGACCTGGCGTCGCCGGGTGTCCAGCCAGTCGTCGAGCTCTGCGACCGCGTCCGGGTCCGAGTCCGCCATCCGCGACCCGCCGTCCTCCGGATTCGTCCCGCCGTCCTCGGGTAACTCCCCGACGCCCCCGTCGATCACCTCGCCGACCGCCGCCTCCACGGTGTCGAGGATGTGGTGGAGGAAGAACGCCTCGTCGCCGGGATAGGGGCCCTCGGGAGAGAAGACCTCGGAAGAGGGGTGCTGGTCACCGCCCTCGACCGGCCGGACCACCCAGTCCGAGCCGGCGACGCCGAGGAGCGACGACCCGTCGACCTCGCGGAGCCGCGCGAGGGCGTCGCCGCCGGCCCGGCTGCTCCCGCCGGGCTTGGCGTCCATGTGCGCGTGGTAGCGACGCTCGATCGCCCGATCGGCCGGGTGCGACGGGCGGAACCGCGTGCCGCCGTCGAACGTGATCGGGAAGTAGTACGTCCCGCCGGGCGCGAGCGCGTCGAGCAGGGGGTCGAGCCCGTCGAGCGGGAGGACGTCGAGCAGCGCCATCCCGATCAGGGCGTCCCGCTCGCCGGCGCGCTCCGTCGCGTACGCGACCGCGTCGGCCGCGACCGGCTCGACCCGAACCGTGCGGGCGTCGGTCTCGACGACGAGGGCGTCCGTTTCTCCGCCGCCGTCGGTCTCCTCGCCGCCGCCGCCCCCGTCGGCGTCGGAGACCGAGACCGTCCCCTCGCGGTCCGCCGCCCACTCCCGGAGGAACGGCTCGAGTCCGGCGAGGGTCTCGGCGTCGCGGTCGACGGCGTCGTACCGCGTCTCGCCCGGCGGGAGCACCTCCCAGTCGATCAGCCGGGCGATCATCGTCCCGATCCCCGCCCCGACCTCCAGCACGCGGAGCGGCCCCGCGGTCGCCTCGGCGCGGTCGGCGAGCCGCTCCCGGAAGATACCGAGGAGCCGCCGGTCGAGCGCCCGGTCGTCGACGGCCCGCTTCGCGCGGAGGTAGCGCCGGAAGGCGGCGGTGTCGTCGGCGATGGCGTCGCCGGCGACGCCCTCGTCACCGATCGTGTCGTCCCCGCCCGGAGATCCGTCGCCGCCGCCCGTCACGTCGCCACCTCCGCCTCGACGGCGTCGGACCCGTCCGTCACGTCGGCGAGGAGCCGGCGAACGCGAGCCGTCGACGCCGCCCAGCTCGGGTGCCGCTCGTAGCGCCGCCTGGCCGCGCGGCCCATCCGCGCGAGCCGGTCGGGGTCGGCCGCGAAGCCGTCGAGCGCGCGGGCGACGGCGTCGGGGTCGTCCGGGTCGACGAGGGCGCCCGTCTCGCCGTCCGCGACCGTCTCCCTCGCGCCGCCCGCGCGCGAGGCGATCGCCGGCAGGCCGAAGCTCATCCCCTCCAGGTAGACGATCCCGAACCCCTCGTAGCGGGAGGGGACCGCGAGGACGTGGCTCTCGCGGAGGACGTCGGCCAGCGCGGCGTCCGAGAGCCGGCCGGCGAAGCGCACGCGGTCGCCGAGCCCGCGCTCCCGGACCAGTCGCCTGACGTCGGCGACGTGCCCCTCGTCGACCGCCCGCCCGACGACGGTGAGGTCGACGGCGGCGTCGGCGCGGGCCACCCCCTCGACGAGGGTGTCCAGCCCCTTCCGCGGCGCGAGGTTCCCGACGAACGCGACCCGGAGCGGTGCGGGGTCGGGCCCGTCGACCGAGCCGTCGGCACTTCCGTCCCCGCCGAGCGACGCCGCTCGCGCCGCGATCGCGTCGTCGTCGAGTGTGGGGTCGAAGCGGTCGCCGGCCGGCGGGGCGACGACGCTCTCGTCGGGGCGGACGCCGAGGGCGGCGACGGCGTCCCGCGTCGCCGCGCTGTTGCAGACGACACCGTCGACGGTCGCGAGGTACCGACGTTCGACGGCGCGGTACAGCGGGGCGAGCCGCCGGGGCTCGCTCGCGCGGAGGTGGTGGACGATCGCCACGACCGGGTACGGCAGGCTCCGGTTGTGCCCGACGAGAGAGGGGTGCGCCAGCTCGTCTTGGAGCATCACGTCGACGTCGACGCGGAGGCGGTCGCGGACGCCCGGGAGCGCGCTGTCGAGGAGCCCGCGCGGGTACGCCCGCCACGGGAGCTCGACGACCTCGACGGTGTCGCCGGCCCGGCGGAGCCCCTCGACGAGCTTCCGGTCGTAGCGGAACCCCCCGGACTGCTCGTCGAGGCTCCCGTACAGCGTGAGCCCGACCCTCATACCGGCGCGTCGTACGTCGCCGCGGCCGCCTCGTCCTCCCAGACCGTCACGGCCAGCTCGGTCACGGTGTCGTCGGTCACCGCGTCGGTCACGCGCTCGAAGATCGCCCGTGCGAAGCGCTCGACGCTGGGGTTGTCCCCCTCGAACTCCGGGAGGTCGTTGAGCAGCTCGTCGCGGTAGCGGTCGGCGAGGTCGGCGAGCGCCGCCTCGGCGTCGTCGATGTCGACGAGGTAGTCGTGGTCGTTCAGCTCCGGGCCGCGGAAGGTCAGCTCCACCTCGAAGTGGTGGGAGTGCGGGACGCCCTCGGGACCGGGGTCGGGGACCGTGAGGTAGTGCTGGGCCACGAAGTCCGTCAGCACCGTCGTCGCGTACATGGGCCGATCCACGGGCGCGACGCACCTAAATCCGGAGGGCGGCGCGTGACGGGTCGCGAGTGGGGCGACGTTTATAAATAGCCGAGCGCCTCGAGCCGCTCCCGCTCGTCCGTCTCGCCGTGAACCCGGCTCACCGGCAGCGGCTCCGGCGGTTCGAGTTCGGGGTCGAGGGTGCCGCGGTCGACGCCCGTCGCCTCCGCCCACGGGACGGCGAGGAGGGCTGGCACGGGCGTGTGCATCGGGTGACCGTACAGCCCCCACTCGCCGAAGCAGTTGCCGTGGTCGGCGGTGACCGCGACGCGGCCGTCGACGTTGTCGACGAGCGTCGCCACCTCGGGGAGGACGTGTCGCAGGTTCGCCTCGTAGGCGCGCCAGACGCGCTCCACGGACACATCCCCGCGTCGGAGCAGCACCCACGGGTTCCCCTCGTTGCTGTGGCTCCCCGTCCGGGCCAGCCCGTCGTCGCCGTCGAGGGGGTCGGGAACGAACGGGTGGTGCGGCTGCATGTAGTGGACGACGAGCCGGTCGGGGTCGCGATCGCGGGCGAGGGTGACGGCCCGGTCGGTGATCGCCGCCGCCGGCACGGTGCCGATAGCGTCGTCCCACGCGTACTTCCACACCTCGTCGAGCGCGGCGAACGCGTCGGCGTCGAGGTAGCGGTCGGTCCACGTGTTCCCCGTGGCCATGACCGTCCGCGCCGTCTCCGGGCGGTCGAGGAAGGTGTTCTCCAGCCACTCCGAGGAGGAGCTCCCGACCGACCGGACCGTCTCGACGCGGTCGAGGAAGTCGAACTCGGGCGCGACCGAGCACAGCAGGTCGGCCCGGCAGGCGTCGAGGACGACGAGGACGTCCCACTCGCGGTCGAAGGCGTTCGTCCCGTAGTCGAGCCGCCGACCGATCGCCTGCAGCCCGCGCAGGTAGGCGGTCCCGAGGCGGCCCATGCCCGGCTCCGTCACGACTCCTCGTTGGCGCGAGGCGACTAAACCGCTCCGGCGGGGCGCGGTTCGGCGTCGACCGCGGGAACTCCGCGACCGACTCCGTCGGGACACCTATACGTCTCGCCGCCTCGGTACGACCGTGAACTGTCTGTTCGTGGGGGCCGGGTCGATCGCGCCGGCGTACGCCGCCGGCCTGTCGGGGAGTTCGCTGTCGCTCGCCGGCGTCGTCGACCTCGACGGGGACCGCGCCGCGGCGCTCGCCGCGGATCACGGCTGCCCGTCGTTCACCGATCTCGAGGCGGCGCTCTCGGCGGTCGACGCGCCGCTCGTCGTGAACCTGACGAGCCACGCCGCCCACGCGGCGGTGACGCGGACCGCGCTCGAGGCCGGCCGACACGTCTACTCGCAGAAGCCGCTGGCGCTCGACGCCGCCGAGGCCGGAGACCTCGTCGCGCTCGCCAGCGATCGGGGGCTCGCGCTGGGCTGTGCGCCCGGGACGCCGCGGGCTCCCTCTCAGCGCCGCGCGGGCCGGCTCCTCGCCGACGGACGGCTCGGCCCGGTGGGGATGGGATACGCGCACGCCCACGTCGGCCGCGTGACCGACTGGCACGACCGCCCCGACTCCTTCCTCGAGATCGGCCCGCTGTACGACGGCGCGGTGTACCCGCTCGCGCTGCTGGTCTCGTGGTTCGGCCCGGTCGACCGCGTCCGCGTCGCCGACGCCCTCGACGTCTGGCCCGAGCGCGAGGACCGGCGACCGTCGACGCCGAGCCACGTCGAGGCGACGCTGGCGTTCGCGGCCGGACCGACGGTCAGGTTGACCGCGAGCTTCTACGCCCCTCACCGGAGCCGGGAGTTCTACGGGCTGGAGCTCCACGGCGACGACGGCTCGCTGTACCTGAAGGGGACCGGCGCGATGGACGACGACCGCGACGGCGTCCGGTTCGGTCGCGTCGGCCGGGAGTACGTGAGTGCGCCGCCGGACGCGCCGACGAAGCCGTACGCGTACGTCGACGCGGTCGAGCGCCTCGCGGCGACGGTCGAGGCGGGCTCGCCGTCCCGAGCCGGGGGTCGCCGAGGCGCGCACGTCGTCGCCGTCTGCAACGCCATCGAGGCGGCCGCCGACGGGGGCGGTCCGGTCCCCGTCGACGACCACGGGGCGACCGCCGACCCGCCGGCGGCGCCGGTGGTGAGACCGCCGGAGTCGCTCGGACGTAATACGGGCGACGGTGGCGAGGAGACGTCGAGGCCCGCAGCGATCCGGCTCCCGGCGGTCGGCTTCGGCTGCTCGCGCTACCGCGACGGCGCGTACGTCGAGCGCGCCGACTCGATCGCGACCGCGCTCGACGCCGGCTACCGCCTCTTCGACTCCGCCGAGCTGTACGGCAACGAACACCGGATCGGGACGCTGCTCGACGCGCCGGGCGCGCCGGACCGCGAGCGCGTCTTCCTCCTCGGGAAGGCGTGGCGCACAAACCACCGCCGCGAGCACCTGCTCGCCGCCTGCGCGGGCAGCCGCGAGGAACTGGGGATCGACGCGTTCGACTGCTACGCGCTCCACTGGCCCGCGGCGCTCGAACACCGAGGCGAGCTGTCCCGGCTCGCCGAGAAGCCGGTCGAGCGGCGGGAGGCGCTCACCTTCCCCGAGGGCGAGGACGGCGGGCCCGCGACCGCCGACGTGGCGCTCGCGACGGCGTGGCGGAACCTGGAGGCCGTCCACGAGCGGGGGTGGGCCCGGACGCTCGGGGTCTGTAACGTCTCGCGGGGGCAGCTGGAGACGGTGCTGGAGACGGGTGCGGTCGACCCGGCGCTCGTCCAGGTCGAACGACACCCCTACCGCCCCCGAACCGACCTCGTCGAGTACTGTCACGAGCGCGGGATCCGGGTCGTCGCGCACTCGCCGCTGTCCGCGCCCGGGCTCCTCGACGAGCCCGAGCTCGAGGCGATCGCCGCCGACCGCGGGCTCTCGCCGGCCGAGGTCGTGATCGCGTGGAACGCGTCTCAGGGGGTCGTCCCGATCCCGTCCAGCACCGTCGAGTCGCACGTCGTCGCGAACCTGGCCGCCGGGAGCGTGCGGCTGACGGCCGACGAGGTCGCTCGCGTCGACGCCCTGCGCGATCCCGACTTCGAGCGGTGAGGCGGTCGGAGACGGACGAGCGAGTCGAGTCCGGCGGTATTTCTATGTGATCGAAGCGCGTGTATGCGGTATGGCAACGTCCGAAGCGCAGCAGCCGGCGGTCGACATCGGCTCGTTGAACGGCCTCCACTGGGTGGGTATCGTCGCCGCGTTGATCACCGCCGCCGTCCACCTCCGCCTCGGCCTCGGTGGGCTCCCGTTGCCGTTGCGGGTCAGCTTCCTCCTCGCCGGACTCGGCTTCCTCGGCGGGGTCGCGCTGGTGTTGCTCGACTACCGCCGGCGCACGGTGTACGCGATCGGGATCCCCTTCACCCTCGTCCAGATCGTCCTATGGTACGTCCTCAACTTCACGGGGGGCGGGAAGTCGTTCCCGGCCGACGTCGGGACGCTCGGCGCCGTCGACAAGGTCGCACAGGTCTTGTTGATCGCCGTCCTCGTCGTCCTGCTGCGCCGGTGACCGTGTCGGCCCGAAACAGCCGACCGCGACGCGAGCGCGCAGCTGCGGTCATCGGCGCGGCGGTAAACGCGGTAGAACGCGGCGTAAACGGCCGCCGGGGTCCCGTAAACGTCGCCGCCCCGCAGACGGGCGCGGGGAGTGACTGAGAGATGGCCGAGACCCGCCAACGACGCTCCGTCCGCGTCGGGGTCGGGGTCGGGCTCCCCGTCGCCGCCGGGGTCGCGCTCACCGCGCTCCTGTCGCGGCTGCTCCCCGCGGACGCGACGGGCCGGTGGGGGCTCTCCCCAGCCGTGGTCGCCGGCGTCTGCTGGGCCGGACTGCTCTGGTACGTCGGGTACGGCCTCGATCCGGGTCGGCTGACCGGCGGGTTCTGGCGGCGGCTGCTCGGGATCGCGAACGCGATCACGCTCGCCCGGGGCGCGCTGTACGCCGTCGTCGCCGGATTCGTCGCCGTCCCGCCGGGGACGACGCTCGCGTGGGTGCCGGCGCTGTGTTACGGGACCGGCGTCGCCCTCGACAACCTCGACGGAACCGTCGCCCGAGAGGTCGGGCGGGAGACGGAGATCGGCCGCCGGCTCGACATGGCGTTCGACACGTTCGGCTTCGTCGCCGCGCCGCTGGTGGCGGTGCTGTGGGGACTGCTTCCGGTCTGGTACCTCGCGATCTCCGCGGCTCGCTACGTCTTCCGCGGGGCCGTGTGGCTGCGCCGGGTCCGGGGGCTGCCCGTCGGCGACCTCCCCGACAGCGACCTCGGGCGGTACCTCGCGGGCGCACAGATGATATTCGTGACGGTCGCGCTCGTCCCGCCGGTGCCGACGGACCTCGTGTGGACCCTCGCGCCCGTCGTCCTCCTCCCGTCGCTGGCGGTGTTCGCGCGGGACTACCTCGCCGTCAGCGGACGGCGTCCGGGTCCTCGGTGACCCGCCGAGCGCTCAGGAGTACTCCAAGATCACCTGCACCGCCGCGTCGGACGACGATTCGAGCAGCTCGTACGCCTCCGGCGCGCGTTCGAAGGGGATCCGGTGGGTTATCAGGTCGTCGACGGGGATCCGGTCGAGGCGGTCGAGCGCCGCGTCCATCCGTCGGTCGTGGTCCCAGCGACCGCGCAGCTCGGGGCTGATCGTCGACACCTGGCTGGAGACGATGTCGATGCGGTCGCGGTGGAACCGGCCGCCGAGGTCGATCGGCTCGCGTTTGGTCCCGTACCACGAGCCGACGACGATCCGCGCGTCGTAGCCGACGACCCCGATCGCGTCGTCGAGGGCGCTCGGCTGTCCGGACACCTCTATCGCGAGGTCGGCGGCGTCGACTGCGGGATCGTCGAAGTCGGCGCCCGGATCGCCGAGGGCGGCCGGCGTCGCCGTTCGGTCGGCCCCGAAGTCCGCGGCGAGCCGCCGTCGGCGGTCGATCGGGTCGACCACGACGAGCGACGCCAGCGGGAACGCGGCCAGCAGTCGGGTGACGCAGAGCCCGATCACGCCGGCGCCGAACACCACGACCCGCTCCCCGAGGCGGGGGGCGGCGTCGAGGACGATGTTCGTCGCGGTCTCGACGGAGGGGAGCAGCGACCCCGCGGCCGGCGTCGTCTCCGGGGGGAGCGCGACCACCGACTCGGGGGACACCCGGAAGCTCGTCTGGTGGGGGGCGAACGCGAACACCGACCGACCGGCCCAGTCGGGGTCGACGTCGTCGCCGACCTCCCGGACGACGCCGCTCGCGGCGTAGCCGTACCGGAGCGGGTACGAGAGGTCGCCGTCGAGCGCGTCGAGCGCCTCGTCGGCCGGAAGGTCGTCGGGGGTCTGGTCGCGGTAGACGAGCAGCTCCGTCCCGGCGCTTATCGCCGACGCGCGGGTGTCGACGAGGAGTTCGTCGGCGTCCGGCGACCCCACGTCGGTCTCTCGGACCTCCACGGTCTCCGGGGCCGTGAAGTAGAGCGCGGCGTCGGTCATCGGATAGCGGTCCCGGTCCGGTTGCGGGCGGCGCCCGATCGATGCCACGGGCGTCGGCTCGACTGGTGACGTGACATGTGGATCCAGAGACGCTGTTCGGTGTTAAGTCCTCGCGCCCTCCGGTCGAGTCGACGGAAAAAAAGCGGAATCGAGAGACTCGGTGGCGGTCGGCCGCTCCGACGGGACGCCTAGCGGATGACGTCCAGACCGTTGTTCGTCTCGGTCGGCTCGGTGCCGCCGTCGGACTCCCAGGCGCCTCGGCCGGCGCCGCCGGAGGTCGTCGCGCCCGCGGTGCCGTTCGCCCCGGCGGCGCGCGAGCGCGAGTCGCCGAGGTCGTCGCCGTTGACCGCGGCGCGGGACTTGTCGGCCTGCTTCTGCGTGGACGGGCCGAGGACCTGCGCGCTCTGGACGCCCGTCATGATCGCCATGACGCGGACCTTCCCCTTGTACTCGTCCTGGATACGGGCCCCCCAGATCACGTTTGCGCTCGCCTCCAGCCGCTCGGTGATGTTGTTCGCGATCCCCTCGGCCTCCTTCAGCGTGAGGTCCGGACCGCCCGTGATGTGGACGAGCCCGCCGGAGGCCCCGCGGTAGTCGACGTCCAGGAGCGGGTGGTTCATCGCGTCGTTGACCACCTCCTGGGTCTTGTTCTTGTCCTGGGTCTCGCCGACGAGCATGACGGCAACGCCGCCCTGGTTCATGATGGTGGACATGTCGGCGTAGTCCAAGTTGATGAGGCTCGGCTGGGTGATCGTCTCGGAGATCCCCTTCACGGTCTCCGCGATGATCTGGTCCATCACGGAGAACGCCTTCCCGATCGGCAGATTCGGCACGTAGTCGAGCAGCCGGTTGTTGTCGAGGACGATGATCGAGTCGGCCTCGTTCCGGAGGTCCTCTAACCCCTCTTCGGCTTTCACCGTGCGGGCGCGCTCGACGTTGAACGGCGTCGAGACCATCCCGACGACGATGGCGCCCTGCTCTTTGGCGATCTTCGAGACGACCGGTGCCGCGCCGGTCCCGGTCCCGCCGCCCATCCCGGCGGTGACGAAGACGAGGTCCGCGTCGCCGAGCACCTCCTTGATCGTTCCCTGGGCCATCTCGGTCGCGCGTTCGCCCATCTTGGGGTCGCCGCCGGCGCCGAGCCCCTGCGTGAGCGACTTGCCCACGAGGATCTTGGTGTCGGCCTCGACCATCTTGAGGTGCTGTTTGTCCGTGTTGATCGCGACGGTGTCGGCGCCGTCGACGCCGATGTTATACAGTCGGTTGATCGTGTTGTTCCCGGCGCCGCCGGCACCGACGATGACGATCCGGGGGTCCCCGAACTCGTCGTCGTCCATGTCGACGTCCATGTCGCGCTTCTCCGCTTCCGCGTTGTCGAGGGCGTCCTGAACGAGATCTTGCATCCGTTTACACCTTCGCCCAGTTGCGGTTGCGGCCGCGCTCCTCGCGCTCGCCGTCCTGTTCGTTCAACATGTCGCGAACGGCCGACCGGATCGCCTCGCTCCGGTTCGGGAACTCGCCCGTCTCGACCATCTGTTCGACCTCGTCGATCTGCTGTTTCGGGATTCGTAGTGTCACACGCTCCATTGGTATTCCCCCGGTAAGACGGCGGCACGCGACGCGTGTGTCTTACAACGTCGGCCGGTTCATCGGCGGGGGTCGACCCACCGCGGCCGGTCGCTGTAAGACGACCGTCTTACGCAGTTGTAGTCACCGAGGCCACATTTATAAAACTACCGGCGGACGTAAGACAGATCGTCTGAACGCCGGAATTCAGCCGCTACTGGCGTCGAGTCCCGATTATCTGTCGTTTAACACGTCCGCGGCCGGCGTCCGGCGGCCGCAACCGGGACAGAACGCCCAGTCCGTCCGGAGCTCGTCGCCGCACTCGCAGAACGCCCGGTGAGACTGCTTTTCGCCGCAGTTCGGGCAGTACACGTGCTCGCCGGGAACCGTCTCGCCGCAGCCGCCGCAGACGGTCTCGCCGGCGGGCGCGTTCGGCGGCGTCTTACGCGCCTCCGGATCGGCGTCC
The DNA here is from genome assembly GCF_046498025.1 of Halorubrum sp. Classification (NCBI taxonomy): domain Archaea; kingdom Methanobacteriati; phylum Methanobacteriota; class Halobacteria; order Halobacteriales; family Haloferacaceae; genus Halorubrum; species Halorubrum sp. Next base: position 20,935 of record NZ_JAWOBM010000006.1, on the reverse strand, counting down.
GTCGACCCCTCACGTGTCACACTCGCGTCCGTCGCGGCGGCGTCAGGCGCGTCGAGAGAGACGTTCACGTTGATTTCTCCCGGAGTTGCGGGCGCATACGTCGCGTCGGACGCCCCGGGCCGTCCGCCGAGACGCGCGTCCAACGCCGCGTCGAGGCGGTCGGCGATCAGGTCGTCGAGGCGGTCGGCGATCAGGTCGTCGACGCGGTCGGCCAGCGCGGCGTCGATCGTCGCGTCGGGTTCGTCCTCCGCCTCGGCCGTCGACCGCGTCTCGGCGTCGTCGAGGTAGGTGCGCAGGGCCTCCCGCATCACCTCGCTCTTGGAGGCGTCACACGCTTCCAGCCGCTCGACGAGGTCGTCGTCGGCCCGGAAGGTGATCTTGCTCATAGGAACGTCATATCGACCGTACTACAAGTATCTTCCCCCCCGATACCGAACGGTGATACCGCGAGGTTTCAGCCGCCGGAAACTATCCGCGATCCCGGCGCGGTCTCCGAATATCGTGTGGTATGGTCACACGTGTGTCTGACGCAGATTTATACGGCTCGCGCGGGCATACGTGTATATAATGAGTAACCGGGTCGAGGACCTCGAACGGCAGGTCGCGGAGCTGCAGGCGGCGGTCAACGGGCTCACGGAGGAGCTGGTCGAAATGAAAGAGCGCGTCCGACAGGTGGAGGACGCCCAGGAGGTGCCCGTAACGGCCGCGACAGCGGGCGACGAGTCTGTCGAGCAGCCCGACGCGTCGGGCGGCGAGACGCGAACGCACTCCGACGATCACGTCGAGGTCGTGGAGCGGACGGGAGACGGGGAGACCGACGCCGACGCGGAGCGCGGCGACGACGACATGGTCGTCCCCGAACAGGAGGCGACGACGCCGGACGCCGCCGCCGGGGAGTCGGAGGCTGAGGGCGACGACGAGGAGTCGGACAGCGACATCATCGTCGCGTAATCCGACTCCGGATCCCCGCGTCACATGCACATTACGGAAGTCGTTCTGGACGGGTTCAAGAGCTTCGGGCGAACGACGAGGATCCCCTTTTACGACGACTTCACGGTCGTCACGGGACCGAACGGCTCGGGCAAGTCGAACATCATCGACGGCGTCCTCTTCGCGCTCGGGCTGGCGCGCACCCGGGGGATCAGAGCCAAGAAGCTCACCGACCTGATCTACAACCCCGGCCACGACGGCGGCGAGGACGCCGGCGGGCCGAACGAGGCCTCGGTGACGGTCGTGCTCTCCAACGAGGACGGCGCCCTCGACCGGTCGCAGGTCGTCTCCGCGGCCGGCACGGAGAACGTCGGCGACGTCTCCGAGATCACGATCAAACGACGCGTGAAGGAGACCGAGGACAACTACTACTCGTACTACTACCTCAACGGGCGCTCGGTGAACCTCTCGGACGTGCAGGACCTGCTCGCGGCCGCCGGCGTCACGCCGGAGGGGTACAACGTCGTGATGCAGGGCGACGTCACCGAGATCATCAACATGACCCCGTACCAGCGCCGGGGGATCGTCGACGAGATCGCGGGCGTCGCCGAGTTCGACGAGAAGAAAGAGGCCGCCTACGAGGAGCTGGACACGGTCGAAGACCGGATCGGCGAGGCGGACCTCCGGATCGGCGAGAAGCAGGACCGGCTCGATCGGCTGGCCGACGAGCGCGAGACCGCCCTCCAGTACCAGGAGTACCGCGACGAACTGGAGGAGTACCGCGGCTTCCTCAAGGCCTCCGAGCTGGAGGAGAAGCGCGAGGCCCTCGACGACGTCGAGGACGACATCGACGAGGCGGAGGCCGAGCTCGCGGAGCTCCGCGCGGAGCTCGACGCAAGACAGGGGAAGCTCACCCGCCTCGAGGAGGACCTCGCCGACCTCAACCACGAGATCGAGACGAAAGGCGAGGACGAACAGATCCAGATCCGCTCGGAGATCGAGGAGGTCAAAGGCGAGATCTCCCGGCTGGAGGACAAGATCGAGGCGGCCGAGGAGCGCGCCGCGGAGGCTGAGACGGAGCGGCGCGACGCGTTCGTCCAGATCGACCGGAAGGAGGAGACGATAGAGGAGCTCGAGTCGGAGATCCGCGAGGCGAAAGTCGAGAAGGCCTCAGTGAAGTCCGAGATCGCGACGAAGCGGTCGGAGCTGGCGGACGTCGAGGCCGAGATCGAGGGCGCGGACACCGAGTTCGACGAGCTGAAAGCCGACCTCGCGGAGAAGAAGGAGGCGATCGAGTCGCTGCGCGAGGAGAAAAACGAGAAGCAGCGCGAGAAGGACCGGCTCCTCGACGAGGCGCGCCGGCGCTCGAACGCGGTCAGCGAGGCGCGGACCGAGCTGGAGGAGGCCCGCGAGTCGCTGCCGGAGCACAAGGCGCGGATCTCCGAGCTCCACAGCGAGCTCGACAAGGCCGAGAAGAACGAGGAGACGATCGAGGAGGTCGTCGCCGACCTCTTCTCGGAGAAGGCCGAGAGGAGCGAGCGGCTGGAGACGATAGAAGGCGACCTCCGCGAGAAGCAGAACGAGTACGCCAAGCTGGAGGCCGCCGCCGACCAGCGCGGCGACACGTCGTGGCCGCGCGCGGTGACCGAGGTGAAGAACGGCGGCATCGACGGGGTCCACGGCGCGGTCGGCGAACTGGGCTCGGTCGAGGCCGAGTACGCGGAGGCGTGCGAGACGGCCGCCGGCGGGCGGCTCGCGAACGTCGTGGTCGACGACGACGGGGTCGGCTCGACGTGTATCGACTACCTCAAGCGGCGGAACGCGGGGCGAGCCACGTTCCTCCCGATCACGGAGATGGACGACCGGAGCCTCCCGCGGAAACCCTCGCTGCCCGGCGTCGTCGACTTCGCGCGGAACCTCGTGGAGTACGACGCCGAGTACGCCTCGGTGTTCTCGTACGTGCTCGGCTCGACGCTCGTCGTCGAGGACATGGACACCGCCCGCGAGCTGATGGGCGACTATCGGATGGTCACCCTCGACGGCGACCTGATCGAGAAGTCCGGCGCGATGACGGGCGGCTCCGGCGGCGGCTCGCGGTACGCGTTCACCAAGTCCGGCGGCGGGAAGCTCGAGCGGCTCGCGACGGAGATATCGGACTTAGAGGACGAGCGCCAGTCGCTGCAGGCGGAGATCGACGACCTCGAGGACGACATCGACGACGCCCGCGACCGGAAGGCCGACGCCGCCGAGCGCGTCCGGTCGCTGGAGGCCGACGTCGAGCGCGCCGAGACCGACCTGGCGGAGGCCGAAGAGCGGATCGACGAGTTGGAGACCGAGCTCGACGAGCTGGAGGCCGAGCGCGAGTCGGTCGACGAGGAGATGAGCTCGCTCGACGCGGAGCTCGACGAGCTCGACGGCGAGATCGCGGAGCTGGAGGCCGATATCGAGGGCATCGAGGCGGAGCTCGCCGACTCGGAGATCCCGGAGCTCTCCCAGCGCGCCGACGAGATCCGCGGCGAGATATCGGACCTGAAAGACCGGATGAGCTCGCTCGACGGTCGGCAGAGCGAGCTGGAGTTGGAGAAGGGGTACGCCGAGGACGCGGTCGACGAGCTCCACGACACCGTCGAGCGGGCGCAGAACCGGAAGGCCGAGGCCGAGGAGGCCGTCGCCGAGCACGAGGCCGCGATCGAGGAGAGGGAGGCCGAGCTCGCGGAGAAGAAGGAGGCGATCGCCGACCTCGAGGAGGAGCTCACGGAGCTGAAGGCCGACCGCGAGGACCTCCGCGAGGAGATCAGGGCGGCGACCCGCGAGCGGGACGAGCAGCGCTCGCTCGTCGCGGAGGCGGAGTCGGACCTGGAGGACCTGACCGACCGGCGCGACCGGCTGGCCTGGGAGATCGACGAGCTGGAGTCGCAGGTCGGCGAGTACGACGCCGACGAGATCCCCGACCTCGACGCGGTCGAGTCCCGGATCGAGGAGCTGGAGGCCGAGATGACGGCGTTAGAGCCCGTCAACATGCTCGCGATCGACGAGTACGACGAGGTGCAGGAGGCGCTCGACCAGCTCCAGGAGCGCCGGGACGTGCTCGTCGAGGAGCGCGACGCGATCGAGGAGCGCATCGAGGGGTACGAGGCGGCCAAGAAGGAGACGTTCATGCAGACGTTCGAGTCGATCAACGATCACTTCGAGGACATCTTCGCGCGCCTCTCGGCCGGCAGCGGCGAGCTCCTCTTGGAGAACCCCGAGGACCCCTTCGAGGAGGGGCTGACGATGAAGGCGCAGCCCGCGGACAAGCCGGTCCAGCGGCTCGAGGCGATGAGCGGGGGCGAGAAGTCGCTGACCGCGCTCTCGTTCATCTTCGCCATTCAGCGGCACAACCCCGCGCCGTTCTACGCGCTCGACGAGATCGACGCGTTCCTGGACGCGGTCAACGCCGAGCGCGTCGGCGAGATGATAGAGGAGCTGGCGGCGGACGCGCAGTTCGTCGTGGTCGGTCACCGCTCGGCGCTGTTGGAGCGCTCCGACCGCGCCATCGGCGTCACGATGCAGGGAGACAACCTCTCCGCGGTCACCGGAATGCAGTTCGGTGACGACGGCGACGAGGAGGAGGTGACCGCGGATGACTGAGCCGCCGGACGGCGTTCCGGAGCTCGACCTGACGAGCGAGCGCGACGGCGGGTCGCGAGACGGATCGGTCCCGGAGGGCCCCGTGGTGGGTGAACCGCCCGCGAGCGACGCGGACGCCGGAGAGAGCGGCGACACCGACGAAGGGGTCGACGAAGACGGCGAGGTCGAGCCCGTCGAGCTCCTCGTCCAGCTCGCCGAGGAGGGCGAGATCGAGCCGTGGGACATCGACATCGTCCAGGTGACGGACGCCTTCTTAGCGCGGCTCGACGAGACGGACCTCCGGACGTCGGGGCGGGCGCTGTTCTACGCCAGCGTCCTGTTGCGGATGAAGAGCGACGGCATGCTGGCCGACGACGGCGGTGACGACGAGGAGCCCGAACCCGAGCCGTGGGAGGTCGCGATGGAGGGCGGCGCGCCGGACCCCGCCGACGGCGCCTTCGACCCGGTCGACGAGCTGGAGGCGGAGATGGACCGCCGGCTCGACCGGAAGAGCACCCGCGGATCCCCGGAGACGCTCGACGAACTGGTCCGGGAGCTCCGGGAGGCCGAGCGCGGCTCGTGGTGGAAGGACTCCCGCGAGTACGACACCTCCGACTCGCCGCACGGCTACGCCCGCGGCACGCAGACGCTCGATTACCACACCGGCGACGAGTTCCGCCGCGACGGCGAGCCGACCGCGGGCGAGGCGACCGACCGCACCCACGACGAGGACATCGAGGAGGTCATCGTGGAGATCGATCACGCCCTCCGGACCCACTTCGACCGCGGGCGCACGGAGGTGCTGTTCGCGGAGATCGAGAGCGCGGGCGGCCGCCCGTTCATGACGTACCTCGCGCTGCTGTTCATGGCCCACCGCGGTTCGGTCCGGCTCCAGCAGGACGACCTGTTCGGCGACCTCTGGGTGAAAGATCCCGCGGCGATGACCGGGGAGTCGGAAGCGATCGCGGACTGACCCGGACGACCGAGGGAGCCGCGAGCGCGGAGGTCCGGAAACGCGCGTTGCTAAACCCTTATGAGCGCGCAGGTGAGAGACGGCCGTATGAGCGATCTGCCGGACGACTTCGACTGTACCCTCACCAACTGGGAGTACATCTACGGGCTCTGCCGCAACGTCTCGAACGCGGTGAAACGCGCCGACTTCGAGCCGGACATGGTCGTCGCGCTGGCTCGGGGCGGCTGGTTCGCGGGACGGTGCGTCTGCGACTTCCTCGGACTCAACGACCTGACGAGCCTCAAGATGGAACACTACGTCGGGACCGCGGAGAAGAGCGGCGAGCCCCGGATCCGCTACCCGATGCCGGAGGGGAGCGTCGAGGGGAAAGACGTCCTGATCATCGACGACATCGCGGACACCGGCGGCTCGATCCGCCGCGCCGAGGAGTACGTCAAGGAGCGCGAGGCCGCCGAGATCCGCACCGCGACGCTCCAGCTGCTCGGCACCTCGGAGTTCCAGCCGGACTTCGTCGGCGAGCGGCTCGAACAGTGGACGTGGGTCGTCTACCCGTGGAACTTCCTCGAGGACATGATCGACCTCACCGAGGGCGCGATGGAGCGCGCCGACCGGGAGGTGTTCGACCGTGAGGACGTCCGGCACTACCTCGAGGAGTACCACAGCATCGGCCGCATCGAGATGGAGGTCGCCCAGCCCGGCCGCCTCGACGAGGTGCTCGACGAGATGGTCCGCCGGGACGTGGCCGCGCTCGCCGGCGACGACGCCTGGACGCTCACCGAGTGACCGCCCGGGATGGCCGGAGACGACCCGGACGACGCGAGCGAACCCGACCCGGACGACGACGGCCGCGACGCGCGCGGTCCGGACGCGGCGATAGACGCCCTCCTCGACGCCTACGCGCTCAAGGACGAGCGGCGCACGGGCTGGGAGCTCCGCGGCGTCGACGCCCCCGAGTCGGTGGCCGCGCACGCCTGGGGCGTCGCGTACCTCGTTCTCGCGCTCGGCGACCGCTTCCGGGACGACCTCCCCGGCCTCGATATCGACCGCGCGCTCCGGCTCGCGGTGGTCCACGACGTCGCCGAGGCCGAGACCGGCGACGTCGCGACCCGCGCCGACTCGACCGCCGAGACGCCGGACCCGGCCGCGAAGGAGGCCGCGGAGCGCGAGGCGATGGCCGGCCTCGCCGACCCCCTTCCGGACCGCGTCCGCGACGCGTGGGAGGCGTACGAGGCCCGCGACTCGCCCGAGGCGGTCCTCGTCAAGGAGTGCGACCTCCTCGACGTCTGCCTGCAGGCCGTCGTCTACGAGCGTGACGACCGGTACGACCCCGCCGCCGGGGAGCCGGACGCGTTCCGCGAGTACGACGACCTCGACGAGTTCTTCGCGACGACCGAACCCCGCCTGCGAACCGCGACGGGGCGGGCGCTGTTCGAGCGCCTCCGCGACCGGTATCGGGGCGCTCGCGACGGGGCGTGAGCGGCCCCAACCGACCGGTGGTCGGCTCCGATGGCCCTCAGTCCGAGGCGCGCCAGGCCGCGGCGGCCGCGTCGATGACCTCCAGCGCGTCTCGGCTGCCGTCCGCCTCCCCCTTCTCGAAGTCCTCCTCGGTCTGCCCCGTCTGGTTGGTCACGTGCGCGAAGCAGACCACCGGCCGCGCTCGGGCGTCCGCGGCGACGTGCCGGCGCACGTATGCCGCCTCGCAGTCCGTGACGGCGGTCCCGAACTCGCTGTCGCAGAACCGGACGAAGCTCTCGACGTCGCTCACGGCGCGGCCCGTCGGGTCTTCTCCACCTCCAGCGGGTCGGCCGTCGACGTCGCGGTGACCAGCCGCAGGTACTGCCCCGCGTTCGTGAGCAGCTTGTTCTCCGCCTTCCGGAGGTGTTCCTCGTACGTCGAGCGGGCGACGGCCGTCAGGTCGGCGAGCTCCCGCAGCGAGGTCGTCCGCGGCTGGGTGTAGTACCCGCGCTCGAGCGCCAACTGGAGCGCCGCCAGCTGCCGGTCGGTGATGTCCTCGAACAGCTGCGTGGCCGGTGCCAACATGCTGTGCGGGACCTGCGTCTCCGAAATCGAGGTCTTCGAGAGCAGTTCGATCTCCCGGTCGGATCGCAGGTCGTCGAGCAGCTCCCGGACGTCCGCGTCGTCGAACGCGACCACCGTGTAGTGCTCCCAGCCCTGCCGGTAGATCGTCGGCGACTGATACAGGCAGTTGTGCTCCTCGAAGCGGTCGATGACGGACTCCTCGAGCGAACAGAGGCAGGACTGCGTGACGACGTGATACCCGTCGTCGTCCTCGGACTCGTGGAGGACGGTCCCGATCCGGTCGATGTCGTCGAGCAGCGCGGCCGTCGGCGTCGTCTCCGACGTGATCTCGAGCACCTGACACTCGCTCAGCGGCCACTCGCGTATCGTGAGGTCCGGGTGTCGCTCCGAGATCTCCCGATACGGGCACTCGTGTTTGACTCGGATGGAGGCCTCGTACAGACTCATACGGGGTTTTGGAACTGCCATTGATTAACAGTGCCGGCCATGTCCGGCAGTAAGGGTATGCCCGCACACCCGCTATTCCGGAACACCGATGCAGACGCTATCGCCGGACGCGCTCAGCGAACAGCTGCGAAACGACGACGAGGGCCCGCTCGTCCTCGACATCCGTCACGAAGCGGAGTTCGAGGAGTGGCACATCCCGGGCAGCGTCAACGTCGACGTGTACGACGAACTGACGGGAGACCCCGACCGCGCCAAGCCGGCGCTCTCCGCACTCCCCAGCGAGTCGCGGATCGTCACCGTCTGCGCCGCGGGCGTCGTCTCGCAGACCGCGACGGAGGTCCTCCGGGAGCTGGGCTACGACGCGGTGACGCTCGCGGACGGCATGAGCGGGTGGAGCCGCGTCCACCGGCACGCCGAGGTGCCCGTCGACCTCGACGGCGCGATCGTGCAGGTCGCGCGCCCGGGCAAGGGCTGTCTCTCGCACGTCCTCGTCTCGGACGGCAAGGCCGCCGTCTTCGACCCGTCGCACTACCTCGACGAGTACGACGCGATCCTCGACGAGTACGACGCGGAGCTCGTCGGCGTCTTCGACACGCACGCCCACGCGGACCACGTCTCGGGCGCCGCGTCGCTCGCGGACCGTCACGGCGTCCCGTACTACCTCCACCCGAAGGACGCGCTCGCGCTCGACGCGAGGCCGCTTGAGGACGGCCAGACCCTGACCGTCGGCCGACTCGACGTCGAGGTCATCCACACGCCCGGACACAGCGAGGGCAGCGTCTCGTTCGACGTCGACGGCGCGGCGCTGCTGACGGGAGACACCCTGTTCCACGACAGCGTCGGCCGGGTCGAACTCGGCGTCGAAGCCGGCATCGAGGACGCCGACGTCGAGGGGAACGCCGCGACGCTCTACGACGGCCTCCGGCGGCTGCTGGACCGGCCGGACGACGCGGTCGTGCTCCCGGCGCACGACCCCGGCTCGCCCGACCCGCCGGTGACCGCGACGCTCGCGGAGGTCAGAGACCGGAACGCGGACCTCGGTCGCGACCGCGAGGCGTTCGTCGAGGAGCTCGCCTCGGACGTCCCGGACCACCCGCCGAACTTCGAGCGCGTCAAGCGCACGAACGTGGGACAGGAGTCGGTTCCGGCGGACGAACTGGCCGAGCTGGAGCTGGGGCCGAACAACTGCGCGGCCGAGTGACCGATGAGCGCGACACCCGACGTCAAACAGGGAATCCGCGAACACCTCGGACAGTTCTCGCTCCACGTCCTGCTCGTGTTCGCGACCGGGCTGACCATCGGGTCCGAGCGGACCGTCGTCCCCGCGCTCGGCGAGGACGTCCTCGGCGTCGAGTCGTTCCTCGTGATCGGCTCGTTCGTCGTCTCCTTCGGGATCGTGAAGTCGATCCTCAACCTCTACGCCGGGAAGTGGGGCGAGGAGTACGGCCGCAAGCCCGTGCTCATCGCCGGGTGGGTCACGGCGCTCCCGCTGCCGATCATCCTCATCTTCGCCCCGAACTGGAGCTGGATCACCGTCGGGAACATCCTGCTGGGCGTCAACCAAGCGCTGACGTGGAGCATGGCGATCAACGCTAAGATAGACATCGCGGCCCCCGAGCAGCGCGGCCTCGCGGTCGGCATCGACGAGTCGTTCGGCTACACCGGCGTGGCCGTCGGGGCCTGGGTCACGGGCGTCATCGCCAGCCAGTGGAGCCTCCGGCCGGAGCCGTTCTACTTCCTCGCGATCGTCGTGGTGCTGGCGTTCCTCATCTCGGTGTTCCTGATCAAGGAGACCGTCCAGTACGCGCGGGCTGAGGGCGACGACGACGCTCGCGACGCGAACCTCCCATTCAAGGAAGTGGTAAAGCGGGCGACCTACGGCGACCGGACGCTGTTCGCGGCGGCGCAGGCCGGCCACGTCGAGAACTTCGTCGACACGCTGTTCTGGATCGCCGTCCCGCTCTACCTGCTCAGCCAGGGGCTCGGTATCGCGGCGGTCGGGGCCGTGGTCGGCGTCCACAGCGCGATGTACTTCCTCCAGATCGGGACCGGCGGTCTCGCGGATCGGATCGGCCGGCGTCCGCCGGTCATCGCCGGGATGTTCCTGGCCGGCGCGGGCGTGCTCGGGATGGTGCTCGTCGAGGGGTACCTCATGTGGGCAGTGCTGGCCGCGGTCTCCGGGCTCGGGATGGCGCTGCTGTATCCGAACCTGATGACCGTCCCGAGCGACGCGGCCCATCCGACCTGGCGGTCGGCCGGGATGGGGGTCTACCGGATGTGGCGCGACTCGGGGTACGCCGTCGGCGCGATCCTGATCGGGCTCTCGATGGAGTTCGTCACCGTCGAGGCCGCGTTCTACCTGACCGCCGTCCTGATGTTCCTGTCCGGCGCGGTCGTGTACGTCTGGATGGAAGAGACGCATCCGGAGTTCGGGACCCACGAACCGCCCGCTCCCGCGACGGAGCCGTCGGCTGAGCCGACCGCGCAAGACTGACCCCTCCGGGCGGGCCGACCGCGCAAGACCGACCCCTCCGGGCGGGCCGACCGCGCAAGACCGACCCGACCGGGCGGGCCCCGCGTCGCCGGCGATCGGTTCGACGTTCGTCGAACCTCAAAACGACGAATGCAGGGCCGCTGTCGGCAGATCAGCGGCGGGAGATAGCAAGAACGTTAACGGTCCAGTGCGTTCCGCGGAGTGAGAGCGCTCACCACGCATGACCGAACACACTGATCTCGTTATCGTCGGCGGGGGTATCAGCGGGGCATCGCTTTTATATACGGTCGCGAAGTTCACCGACGTCGACGACGTCACCCTGATCGAGAAGGAGCGGGAGATCGCGGCGGTCAACTCACACCGCACGAACAACTCGCAGACCCTCCACTTCGGGGACATCGAGACGAACTACACCCTCGAGAAGGCCGAGGAGGTCAAGGAGGGAGCGGAGCTGCTCGCGGGGTACCTCGAGGGGACCGACCCCGACCGCGAGATGCACAGCAAGCGGAGCAAGATGGTGCTCGGCGTCGGCGACGAGGAGGTCGCCAAGCTCGAGGAGCGGTACCGCGAGAACGGGTTCGGCGACCTCTTCCCGAAGCTCCGCGAGATCGGCCGCGAGGAGATCGCGGAACTGGAGCCGAAGGTCGTGGAGGGGCGCGACCCCGACACCGAACTCAAGGCGCTCCAGACGCCCGACGGGTACGTCGTCGACTACGGCGCCGTCGCGAAGTCGTTCGTGGAGGACGCCCGCGCCGAGGACGGCGTCTCCGTCCACCTCGGCACGGCGGTCGAGAACGTCGACGAGGGCCCCGACGGGTTCACCGTCGAGACCGACGACGGCGACTTCGCGGCCGACGCGGTGGTCGTCGCCGCCGGCTCCCACAGCCTCCAGTTCGCCAAGGAGATGGGATACGGCGAGGACATGTCGCTGCTGCCGGTCGCGGGGAGCTTCTTCCTCGCCGACGACCTGTTGAACGGGAAGGTGTACACGCTACAGATGAAGAAGCTCCCGTTCGCGGCGGTCCACGGCGACGCCGACGTGCACGACGACGGCATCACCCGGTTCGGCCCCACGGCGAAGCTCGTCCCCGCGCTCGAACGCGGCGAGCTCTCCACCGTGAGCGACTTCGCCGACGTGTTCGGCTTCTCGCCCGCCTCGGTGCTGAGCTACGTCAACGTCCTCTCGGACCGCATCCTGTTCCCCTACGTCGTGCGCAACCTCGTGTACGACATCCCCGAGGTCGGCAAGCGCGCGTTCCTCCCGAACGTCCGGAAGGTCGTGCCGAGCGTCGACGTCGACGACATCGAGCGCGCCGAGGGGTACGGCGGCGTGCGCCCCCAGATCGTCGACACGGAGAACAAGGAGCTCGACATGGGCGAGGCGAAGATCACCGGCGACGGGATCTTGTTCAACATCACGCCTTCGCCGGGCGCCTCGACCGCGCTGAAGAACGCGATGACCGACGTGCAGGCCGTCCTCGACTTCTTCGACGCGGACCACGAGTTCGACGAGACGGCGTTCCGTGACGCGACTGTCGGAAACTTCCCGCGCGTCGCCGACGCGGCCGGGGCCAGTCTGGACGCCGACGACGACCGCGTCCCCGCCGAAGCCGACGACTGATCGGTCGAGGCGACTCCGTCGAGCGCGCGCCGCGCCGAACCGCTCGGATTGGGACCCGATACCTGTCGCCGGCCTCCGCCGGCGTCGCTATCCGGGTTGAGTCGGATTCGACCCGGTTAAATCGGGTCAAATCGCGGTGAAATCGGCTGCAGGGCCATCCTCGCTTTTATTCGAATACCCGGTACGTCGAGTTGCAATGTTCGAAGCAGATCCGCTCACGACGGCAACGCTCGCAACCGACGCGGCGAAGGTGGCCCTGCAGGCCGGCCCGCCGGCCGACGCCGCCTCGCAGGCCCCCGCGTTCGTGCAGGAGATCCTCGCCGAGGTCGGGTCCACGGCCGGCGACGCGGCCGGCGGGGTCGGCGAGGCGGTCAGCGGTATGACCCCCGGCGGAAGCGACGCGGCCGAGGGCGCGGGCGCCGCGGGGAACGCCCCCGGCAAATAACGCACCCCACTGCCTGACGGCGCTCGCCGCGAACCGATACCGTTCTGCCGCTGACCGAGACGGCCCTCCGATTCGTCTCCGCGTGGAGCGCGACGCTCGTTCTCCCGCCGTTTCGCGCGACTATTTAAATCAGACCAGTCTGCGAACCGTCCGTCCCGGATCACGCCGGCGTCTCCTCGCCGACCTCGCGCTCGAACGCCTCCCTGAGCACGCTGATCGCTCGTCGCTTCGTTCCGTCGGGGACGAACACGAAGGGGATCGGTACGTCGAACGCGCGGTCGCCGTACAGCCCCCACTCGCCGACGGAGCGGGTCGTCCCGCCGTACGCGATGGGGATGTCCTCCAGCTCGTCGGGGTCGTACGCAGGCACGTAGGAGCGGTCGATCCACACCTCGTGGACCGGCACGTCGAGGGCGTCGGCGAGCAGCCGCTCCAGCCGGTCGTCGCCCTCGGTGAGCCACGCGGCGAAGTCGTCGATGTCGGGGCCGCGGTCGTCGCTGCGGCGTTCGCCGTCGCCCTCGCCGCCGAGGTTCCCGCCGATCCGGTCGGCGAACGCGATCCGGTGTTTCCAGCAGGTGGCCGGGAAGCGGCGCCCGCGGAACCGGTCGTACATCGACGCCAACGTCGAGTCGGGGTGCTCGCGGGCGGCGATCCGGAGCCGTTCGAGCACGGCGTTGTCGTCCAGCTCCCGCGAGAGGACGCCCTCGACCGTCACCGGGCTCTCGCCGGTCACGGCCTCGTACTCGCCCAGCAGCTCCTGAAGCAGGCGGTTGGCGTAGACGGCCTTGTGATGCTGGGTGACCCACATGTACAGCGCGATCCGTCCCTCGAGGTAGTTACCGATGGTCGAGAGCGCCTTCTCCGTGAGCGCGAGCCCCTCCTCCGGGTGCGCCGTGTAGGCGTCCACCATGCGGTCGACGTCGAAGCTCAACACGCCCGCCCCGGTCATCCGGTTGTCGCGGGTGATGTAGTCGAGCCGGTCGACGTCGATGGGCGAGTGGAGCAGCTGCGCGCCGACCCCGTACTGCCAGGGCTCGCCGCGCTCGTACGCGAGGCTGTAGCCGAGCACGTACGCGCACACCTCGAACGGGTCCACGTCGAACGCCCGCAGCGCGTCGCCGTACGCCTCGACGATGAGGACGCAGCCGAGCAGCTCGTGCGGGCTCGCCGACCGGAGCGGCGCCCCGCCGACGCCCGCCCGGTCGAAGGCGTCGACCAGTCCGACGTCGACGGTCCGCTCCCGGAGGACGCCCTCGTCGAGGAACCCCTCGGAGAGGTGCGAAAAGGGCGGGTGGCCGACGTCGTGGAGCAGGCAGGCGCACTCCAGCGTGCGCTGGATCTCCTCGAGCTCGTCGGTCGTCGCGTCCCGCGTGAAGTACGACTGCCGGCGGAGGTTCTCGAAGACGGTCCGCCCGAGGTGGTAGACGCCCAGGGAGTGCTCGAACCGCGTGTGGTTCGCCCCGGGGTAGACGAGGTGGGTCGCGGAGAGCTGCCGGACGTACCGCAGCCGCTGGAACGGCCGGGTGTCGACGACGCCGTCGACGAGCGCGTCCGGCAGCTCCACGTAGCCGTGGACGGGGTCTTTGAACTGTGTGGTCGGCATCCGGATGTCCGTGGATGGACGCCCCGGTACCTGCGTCTTTCGGTCACGCGAGCGCCGCCCCCGTCCGCCGCCGGAGTCCGTTCTTATAAATACCGAGCGCGCCGACCCGCAGGCATGGCACCGGAGGCCGTCGACGGACCGGGCGACGGGGCGGCCGGCGTCGACAGCGACACGGCCGACATCGACGGCGACACGACTGACGCCGGCAGCGACACGGCCGACATCGACGGCGACACGACCGACGCCGGCAACGATACGACCGACGCCGGCACCGGATCGCCGCTCGTCGACCGGTGGATCGCGCTGGACCGCGGCTGGCAGGCGCTCCTGCTGGGGCTGGGGATCGTCGCCGTCCACGCCGCGGGGCAGGCCGCGGGCGTCTTCTGATGCGCGCCGTCGCCGCCGCTCGGCCGTACGTCCCCGGCCTCGCGCTCCTGGCCGCCGGGGCGCTCCTCGCGCACCTCGTCGCCGGCGCGGTCGACGGGCTCCAGCCGCTCGTCGTCGCGGTCGCGCTCGGCGCGCTCCTCGGCAACGCGGTCGGCACGCCCGACGCCGCGAAGCCGGGCGTCGGCGTCGATAAGCTCTTCTTGGAGACCGGGATCGTCCTGCTCGGCGCCGCGGTCGTCGTCGAGGAGTTCCTCGCCGCGGGGCCGACCGTGCTGGGCCTGGTCGTCGTCGCGGTCGGCGGCGGACTGCTGCTCGCCGAGCTGATCGCGCGGGGCCTCTTTCGATTGGACGGGACGACGCCCTCGCTTCTGGCCGCCGGCGCGAGCATCTGCGGCGTCTCCGCGGTCGTCGCGATCGGGCGCGTGCTGGACGCCCGCGGCGCCGCGATCACGTTCGCGGCGGCGACCGTCCTCCTCTTCGACGCCGTCACGCTCGTCGCGTTCCCCCTCGCGGGCGAGTGGCTCGAGCTCACCGGCCGCCAGTTCGGCGTCTGGGCCGGCGTGAGCATGTTCTCGACCGGCCCCGTCGCCGCGGCCGGGTTCGCGCACTCGCCCGAGGCGGGCCAGTGGGCGACCGTCACGAAGCTCGCGCGGAACTCCCTGTTGGGGGGCGTCGCCGTCGCCTACTCGCTGGCGTACACGGCGCGGTCGGCGACCGACCCCGGCGTGCGCCGGCTGTGGGCGGAGTTCCCGAAGTTCCTCCTCGGCTTCCTCGCGGTCGCCGCGGTCGCGAACAGCGGGCTCCTCTCGCCGGCCGCGCTGGAGTCGATCGGACGGGTGTCGGACGCGCTGTTCACGCTGGCGTTCGTCGGCCTCGGCCTCTCGATCCGCCTCCGCGAGATGCGCGAGGTCGGCGGGGCCGCCGTCGGGGCCGTCCTCGTCCACCTGCTCGTCGTGAGCGCGCTCGCGCTGGCGGCGGTGCGGTGGCTGCTGTGACCTTCGGATTGCGCGTTCTCCGCGAGCAGAAGGTCTCCGCGCGGCGAACGCCCGTTTAATACCTCAGGGCCCCTGTATAAAGGAGTCAACCGAGGCGACCGCTCCGAGACAGCGGCCGCACCGTTCGGTTCGGCCACCGAGTTGAGTAATATGACAACATTCGAGTACGAAATCGAGATCGCAGCGCCCGTCGAACGCGTCTTCGCGTTCGACAGCATCCCGGAGAACTGGCCCCGAACGATGGCCGGTCTGCGCGATTTCGAGGTGCTGAGCGAGACCGAAACCGGGGCGGAGATGCGCGCGACGTACAAGCTGCTCGGGATCGGGACGGAGATGGAGATGGAGATGACCGTCGTCGAGCCGAACGCGGAGATGGCGGTCGCGATCGACAGCGACGGGATGCACGGCGAGACGCGCAACCGCTACGTCGCGAGCGGGGACGGAACCCGGATCCTCCACCGGACGGACTACGAGATGGGCGATTCGCTGCGCGACCGCCTCCTGGAGCCCGTCGCGAGGCGGTACAACGAGCGACAGCTGAAGGCTCACCTGGAGAACACGAGGGATCTCATCGAGGCCGAGATCGAAGCGGAAACGGCGGCGCCGGCCTAGTCCGGCCTTTTTTCGACGCGGGCCACCATTTCACTCCTTGCGTGCCACCACTTCAGTCCTTATAAGTAGCGAGCGGGCGGACTCCGGGTATGAGCACCATCGGCTTCATCGGCGGCAGCGGCATCTACGAGGCGCTCCCCCTGAACGACGTGCGCGAGGTCGAGTTCGACACGCCCTACGGCGAGCCGAGCGACGCGATCACGATCGGGGAGTTCGCCGACACGGGCCGGGAGGTCGCCTTCCTCCCCCGGCACGGCTCCGAGCACGGCGTCTCGCCGACCGACCTTCCCTACCGCGCGAACATGTACGCGCTGAAGCGAGTCGGCGTCACGCACATCTTCGCGTCGAACGCGGTGGGGAGCTTGAAAGAGGAGCTGGAGCCCGGCACGCTCGTCGTCCCCGACCAGATATACGACCGGACGAAACACCGCGACCTCTCCTTTTACGGCGACGGCGTCGTCGTCCACCAGCCGTTCGCGGACCCGTACAGCCCGGAGCTGGTCGACCACCTGACCGCGGCCGCCGAGTCGGCCGTGGGCGGCGACGGCGAGAGCGGCACCGGCGAGAGCGGCGACGAGGAAGGCGCGGCCGACGACGCGAAGGTCGTGAAGGGCGGCACCTACGTCTGCATCGAGGGCCCCCAGTACTCGACGCGCGCGGAGTCGGAGTTCTACAAGAGCCAGGGGTGGGACCTCGTCGGCATGACCGCGATCCCGGAGGCGAAGCTCGCCCGCGAGGCCGAGATCGCCTACGCGACGATCGCCGGCGTGACCGACTACGACGTCTGGAAGGAAGACAGCGAGGTGACCCTCGAGGAGGTCCTCGAAAACGCCGAGCGGAACCAGACGGCGATCAAGGCCGCCGTCGAGGAGGCGGTCCGGACGCTCCCCGACGACCTGGAGTGCGAGGCGCACACGTCCCTAGCGGGCACCGTCAACACGCCGACGGCGGCGATCCCGGAGGAGACCCGCGAGCGCGTCGAGCCGCTGCTGGGCGAGTACCTCTGAGCGGGCCGGCGCTCGTCCCGCCGACGCCGCCGCTCGCGGCGGCGGGCGCGCCGTCGCGGTCCCGACACGATTTAGGTGACCCGCCCGCAACGGGTCGGTAATGAGCACTCAGGCCGCGACGGAGGAACGCACGGTCGTGATCGGGCTGGAGGTCCACGTCCAGCTCGAGACCGACACGAAGATCTTCTGCGGCTGTTCGACCGAGTCGACGGACGACGAGGAGCCCAACACGCGCACCTGCCCGACCTGCCTCGGCCTGCCGGGCGCGCTGCCGGTCCTCAACGAGGCCGCCGTCGAGGCCGCCGTGAAGGTGGGGAAGGCGATCGACGCCGACATCCCCGAGACGACGACGTTCCACCGGAAGAACTACTACTACCCCGACCTGCCGAAGAACTTCCAGCTCACCCAGTACGACGCCCCGATCTGCCAGTCCGGGGAGCTGGAGGTCCGCGTCGACGACGAGCCGCGGACCATCGGGATCACCCGCGCGCACCTCGAGGAGGACCCCGGGAGCCTCCAGCACGCCGGCGGCTCCATCGAGTCGGCGACGCACACGCTCGTGAACTACAACCGCGCCGGGACGCCGCTGATGGAGATCGTCACCGAGCCCGACTTCCGGTCGCCCGCCGAGACCCGGGCGTTCCTCGCGAAGCTGGAGGAGGTCCTGGAGTACCTGGGCGTCTTCGACCCGACCCGCGACGGGAGCCTGCGCGTCGACGCCAACGTCTCCCTGGTCCCCGAGCGCGACGTCGCCGACGACGGGACGATCGCCGAGGACGCCCTCGCGAACGTGAACCGCGCGGAGGTGAAGAACATCTCCAGCCACAAGGGCGCCGAGCGGGCGCTCGCGTACGAGGTCACCCGCCAGGAGAACGTGCTCCGGCGCGGCCGCGAGATCGAACAGGAGACCCGCCACTGGGACGAGGCGCGCGGCGTCACCGTCTCGATGCGCTCGAAGGAGGCCGAGAAGGACTACCGCTACTTCCGGGAGGCCGACCTCCCGGCGCTGGAGGTGTCGGACTGGAAGGAGCGGATTCCGATCCCGGAGCTGCCCGACGCCCGCCGGGAGCGCTTCCGCGAGGAGTACGGGCTCGACCGCGAGTCCGCCTCGAAGCTCACCTCGACGAAGGCGGTCGCCGACTTCTTCGAGGACGTCGCCGAGTCGTTCGACCCCGAGCTCGCCGCGACATGGGTCGCCGACAACCTGCTCGGCGAGCTCAACTACCGCGAGATGGCGATCACGGACGTCGAGGACCGCCTCGACGAGTTCACGCGGCTGATCGAGCTGGTCGACGCCGAGGAGCTCACCGTGAAGAACGCCGAGGAGGTCGTGCTCCGCGAGATGCTCGACGCGGGCGAGGACCCCGACACCGTCATCGAGCGCGAGGGGCTCGGCGTCGCCGAATCCGGAGAGGTCGAGGCCGCCGTCGAGTCCGCCATCGACGACAACCCCGACGCGGTCGCCGACTACCACGACGGCGACGAGGGCGCGATCAACTTCCTCGTCGGCCAGGTGATGCAGGCGACGGGCGGCAGCGCCGACCCCGGACAGGTGAACGGGCTGCTCCGCGAGCGGCTGGACGGGTGAGAGTCGTGGCCGGCAGCGGCGAGGCGCTTCTCGCGACGAACGTCACCACCGAGCAGGTCCGCACGTGAACGTCACCGTCGACGTCGTCGGCGAGGGGACCGCCGAGTACGACCTCGCCGCCGACGCGACCTACGCGGACCTCATCCGCGAGGCGGGATACCACCCGCAGGAGGCGTCCGTCCTGGTCGACGGCTCCCCGGTGCCCGGCGACCGCGTCGTCGACGCCGACGAGGTCCGGCTGCTCCGCTTGATAAAGGGCGGCGCGACCGACGGCGGCGCGTGAGCGACGAGTCCGGATTCGGGGGCGCCCCCGAGGGGTTCGCCGTCGAGTCCGCGACACCCGACGACCGGATAGACGTCCTCCGCGTGCTCGACGCCGCGATGCTGGAGACGGACGCCGAGACGGTGGACGCCGCGATCGACGTCGGCGACGCCCTCGTCGCCCGATTCGACCGGACCGGCGCGGTCGTCGGCGCGCTGGTCGCGACGCGTCCCGAGCCGAGCCGACTCCACGTCGACGCCGTGGCCGTCCGGCGGTCGCGTCGCGGTCGCGGGATCGGCTCCGCGCTCGTCGCCGCGGCGGTGCGGCGCGCCGAGCGCGACGCCGCGGTCGACGCCGTCACGGCCGCGTTCGACCGGAGCCTGGAGGCCTTTTACACCGATCTCGGGTTCGATCTCGACCGCGACGGCGACGAGCGCGACGGCGACGACCAGCGCAAGACCGATCGGCTGCGCGGTCGCCGTTCGTTCTGAGCGGCGGCCGGCGACGATGAGGAGGCGGGCGCGCATCACTTGGGGAGGCGGGCACGCATCACTTGGGGAGGCGGGCGCGCGTCACCTAGGGAGTCAGGCGCGCGCGTCACCGGATCTCGTATCGAGCGATGGAGTCGACGCCACAGTTCGGGCACCGCTCCGATTCGGAACCGACGGTCGCGCCGCACCGTCGACACTCGAAGAGAACCGCACCGTCGGTCGAGAGCGCCTCGCTGAGTTTCCGTGGTAAGTGCATGGTCCGTATCACCCTGGTTCGTTCGCGGTCGTCGGCTACGCTCCTTCGACGCGGATCTCGTATTCGGTGATGTACACGTACTCGATTCGCGGGACGTTCGGCGCGAGCGGTATCTCTTCGTCCAGTAGCGCCCGGTCGAAGTGTACCGCACCGTCCTGACCAACCGTCAGATTGCCGGTGACGATCGCGCCATACACATCGCCCTTTTTGACGTAGAACTTGCCCGGACCGTCCTCACCCGCCGGACCGATAACGGCCGCCGTCACTTCGGTCGAGCCCCCGCCGACCGCTCCGATGAAGTTGTCCGGGGCGAACACTTGCAGTTGGGGGGACGTCCTGTTGGGAACCGTCACGTTCGCACCCTCGGCGACGAAGTGCGCCTCGCCGAAGCCGGCGCCGCCGGCGCCCTGTATGTTGTCGACGCTCACCGTCTCTTCGCTCGCGACGAACAGCTGGACGTCACCGTCGCCCTCGACGACGATCTCGCTGGGGTCGTTCCCCCGCTCGTCGAGCTTCACCCACTTTTCAACGGCGATCGTGACGTCACCGTCGGTCGTGTCCAGGTAGAGCGTCTCGTCTTCGAGCTCGAGCGTCTCGAGGTAGTACTCGCCCGCCTCGAGCCTCCCCTGATCGCCGTCGATATCGAGCGTCTCGTCCGAGATCAGGTCGCCGTTCGTTCCGGCTTCCGCGTTGTCGTTGGTCGCTTCCAGCTCGTCCGCCTTGTCGGACACCAGGCGGTTGATCGGGGGGATCTCCTGGACGCCGTCGATCTGGTAGTCCGCTTCGGTTACCGAGTCGTCGTCCTGCGGGTCGAAGCTCTCGGTCCAGTTCGCGTTCCCGTCGATCTGGGCGTCTCCCGACTCGATGGAGATGTTGCGGCCCGACCGCACGTCGCCGTCGATCTGCGAGCTCCCGAACATCTTGACGTCGCCGGCCGCTTCGACGACGCCGTCGGCGTCCCCGCCGTCGTATTCCGGGGAAGTGTAACTGTCGACGTAAGCCCCGTTCCCTTCGAGGCGGATCTCGCCCGGCCCCGACGTCGCGACGACGCCGGCGTCCGGGGAGTAATCGAGCGGGAGCGCGAGGAAGACGACCTTCACCGTGTCCCGATCGCAGTCGGCGCTGACGATGGCGTCGGTCTCGTCCTCGAAGAACTGCCGCCAGGCGGTGCAGTA
>NZ_JAWOBM010000049.1:0-28540 GCF_046498025.1 Halorubrum sp. | reverse complement strand
GCCCGATGCACCTATGAATGGCAAGCCCCCGGCGAGGGCGTCTATGAAGTGTTGGCGCAAATCCGCCGCGAGGACGGCAGCACGGTGCCCTTGGGCGCAGACACCAACTCCCCCCATGGCGGCATCGATACCCAGTTTGTTGTGGGCAATCCCGATTCGGAAGCGATGACTGCCTGGACCGACGCCCCCTTTGCTTTGGAACGGGGCGAGCGCACCCTGGAGCGCGATTTGGCGGTCGCCGGCGACCCACAAATCTGGTTTGAGAACTCCGCCCACAAGGTCTTTCCCAAAGACCAGGTCCAGTCCGGGGCCTCCGTCGACCCCAGCTATCGCATGCGCTTGGCGCGGAGGGAACGGGAGTCGTTCCAAATTGTCCTGCGCCCGGAAGCAGACTCCAATCTCCGCCCGACCTCGCACGCGCCGTTCGCGGCCTAACGGCCGCTCACGGGCGCGCGCCACCGCACGTCATTTATAAATAGTCCTGCGCAACGACCGATTTCCGCTCCGCGCTCACTCCCCGCCGAGCAGTTCGACGAGCAGCGCGTTCTGCGCGTGCATCCGATTTTCCGCTTGGTCCCAGACGAGGGTCCGGTCGGACTCCAGCACGTCGTCGGTGACCTCCTCGCCGCGGTGCGCGGGCAGGCAGTGCATCACCTTCGCGTCGGTGCCGGCGAGGAGCCCCCGGTTCACCTGGAACCCGTCGAAGGCGGCGAGCTTCTCGTCGCGCTGGTCCTCCTGTCCCATCGAGATCCACACGTCGGTGTAGACGATATCGGCGCCGTCGATCGCGGCCCCGGGGTCCGTGGTCGGCTCCACGTCAGCGCCGAACTCCGCGGCGCGGTCGAAGACGGCGGGGTTCATCCCGTAGTCGGCGGGGGTGGCGACCCGCACGTCGACGCCGGCCATCGCCGCGCCGACGACGAACGACTGCCCGACGTTGTTGCCGTCGCCGACCCACGCGACCGTGGCGTCCTCGCCGACCGTCTCACGGATCGTCAGGAGGTCGGCGAGCGTCTGACAGGGATGCGCCTCGTCGGTGAGCCCGTTGATCACGGGACAGTCGGCGTACGCGGCGAGCGTCTCCACGTCCTCGTGGTCGAACAGCCGCGCCATCACCCCGTCGACGTACCGGCCGAGCACCCGCGCGGTGTCGCGCAGGGGCTCGCCGTGCCCGAGCTGGATGTCGTCCGGCCCGAGGAACATCGCGTGGCCGCCGAGCCGCGTCATCCCCGTCTCGAAAGAGACGCGGGTGCGCGTCGAGGGCTTCTCGAAGATCATCCCCAGCGTCGCGTCCCCGAGTCGAGGGTCGCTCTCGCCCGCCTTCATCGCGGCGGCGCGGTCGAGCAGGGCGTCCAGTTCGGCTGGCGACACGTCGTCGATGTCGAGGAAGTCGTCGGTTGCGAGTGGCATGGTGTGTGCGTGGTGTGGTGGTGTGAGCGTGGTGGCGTTCGAAAACGGTCGCGTGTCCGATAGTCGACGAGGCGGTACGTTACAGTCGCTCCCGGCAGACGTCGGTCAGGACGTCCACGGCGCGGTCCAGCTCGGAGAGCGGGAGCCGCTCGTCCGGGGCGTGGTCCAGGTCGGAGTTCCCGGGCCCGTACGTGACCATCGGGCGGTCCCACGCGGCCGCGAAGAGATTCATGTCGCTCGTTCCGGTCTTCCGGAGCAGGCGCACGTCGCCGCCGGCGCCGCGGATCGCGACCCGGAACGCCCGCGCCAAGTCCGTCCGGGGGCTCTCCATCACGGGCGGCATCGGGTCGCCCCAGTGCACCGACCCGGTCGAGAGCTCCGCCTCCGCCAGCTCGTGGATCTCGTCGACCGGGCGGGAGGGCGGCACCCGCAGCTGGACGTCCATCGTCGTCTCCACGGCGAGCCCGTCGTCGCTCAGCCCGCCGTCGATCGAGATGGGCTTGGTCGTCACCTGGTCGAACACCGCGGTCTCCGGGTCGGCGGGGGTGAACGCCTCCTCGACGCCGTGCCACCAGTCGATCGCGTGCTGGATCGCGTTCGGCTCCGGCCGCGAGGAGTGGCCCGACTCGCTCGTGTTCACGTACGTCCCCTCCAGCAGTCCGCGGTACCCGAGGGTGATCCCGGCCCAGCCGGACGGCTCGCCGTTGATGACCGCGTCCGGGGCGTCGCGGTCGTCGATGAGGTGGCGCGCGCCGCCGGAGTCGACCTCCTCGCGGACGACGCCCGCGAAGGAGACGCCCGTCTTCACCGCCGCGACCGCCATCGCGACGAGCGGTCCCGTCGCGTCGACCGCCCCGCGGCCCCACAGCACGGGCTCGCCGGGCTCGCCGACGCGGACGTCGGACGGCTCCGGGAGCTCTCCCGCCGGCGGCGCCGCCCGCACCTCGACCGGGATGTCGCCCGGGACCGTGTCGACGTGCGAGGTCAGGAGGACCGCGTCGTTCGCGGGCGCCCGGACGTTGCCGACCTCGTCGATCCACGCCTCCCGACCGTTCGCCTCGAAGAAGTCGACGAGCCGCTCCGCGGCCCGCTCCTCCTCGCCCGACGGGGAGGGGATCGAGACCATGTCGTACAGCAGTTTCCGGGCGGGCGTGTCGCAGGCGGCGGGGTAGCCCCCGCCCGCGACGACGTCGGTACCGGCGGGGGACGACTCGGCGGCCGCTGACGACTCCGCCGGCTCCGACGCGCCGTCCGACTCCGACTCGGCGTCGATCTCCCGCCCCTCTCCGGTCGCCATCACCCGATCACCTCGGTGAGGGCGTCGACCACCGCGTCGGCGTGCTCGCGCTCGACCGTCAGCGGCGGCAGCAGGCGCAACACGGTGCGGCCCGCCGGCAGCGCGAGGATCTGATGATCGATCGCGAGATCACGCAGCAGGCGGTTCGATCCCCGCTTCACCTCGATCCCGATCATCAGGCCGTCGCCGCGCACGTCGCGGACGTCGTCGCCGAGGCGCTCCTCGATCTGTCCGCGGAGGTACGCGCCGACCGCGGCGGCGTGCTCGGGGAGCCCCTCGCGCTCGATGACGTCGAGCGTGGCGCCCGCGGCCGCGGAGACGACCGGACCGCCGGAGAACGTCGAGCCGTGGTCGCCGGCGTCCTCGGCGATCCAGTCGCGACACAGCGTCGCGCCGATCGGGAGCCCGCTGCCGAGCCCCTTCGCCGTCGTGAGGAGGTCCGGGACCACGTCGTGTCTGTCGGCCGCCCACAGCGAGCCGGTGCGACCGAGCCCGGTCTGGATCTCGTCGAGTATCATCGCCGCACCCGACGTCGCCGTCGCGACGCGGACCGCCTGCAGGTACTCGGTGTCGACGGGGTTGATCCCGCCCTCGCCTTGAAGGGGTTCCAGGATCACCGCCGCGGTCTCGTCGTCGACGGCCTCGCGCATCGCCTCCGCGTCGCCGTACTCGACGAACTCAACGCCGCCCGCGAGCGGCTCGAACCCCTGCTTGTACTTCTGTTTCCAGGTGGTCGCGAGCGCGCCCATCGTCCGGCCGTGGAACCCCTGCGTCGTCGCGACGATCTTCTCGCGGCCCGTCGCGTGCCGCGCGAACTTCAGCGCGGCCTCGTTGGCCTCCGTGCCGGAGTTACAGAGCCAGACGTTGTCGACGTCGACCGGTCCGGTCTCGGAGAGCCGCTCGTACAGCGCCGTCCGCGCCGCGTGCGGGTACGACGCCTGCACGTACATGAGCTCCTCCAGCTGGCTCGTCGCGGCGTCGACGACCTCGGGGTGACAGTGGCCGACCGGCGTGCAGGCGTAGCTCGCCCCGAAGTCGAGGTACTCGGTGCCGTTCGCGTCGGTGACGTACACGCCCTCGCCCGAGGCGATCTCGATCGGCTTCTCGGAGAAGACGAAGCCGCTCATGCGTCGACCGCCTCCGTGTCCCCTGTGTCATCCTCACCGAGCGCCGACCGCTCGATCGTCGTTCCCGCGCCGCCGAGGGCGGCGAGGATAGGGTCGTCGACGTTGGCGTCGGCGACGACGACGCTGCCGGCACCGCCGGAGAGCGCCTCCGTCGCCGCCATCACCTTCTTGCCCATGAACCCCTCGGCGGCGTCTTCGACCGCCGCCAGTTCCTCGGGCGTCGCCGCCGACTCGATCAGCGTGTCCGGGTCGTCAGGGTCGGCGTAGACGCCCGCCACGTCCGTCAGCAGGACGAGGTCGGCGCCGAGCGCGCCCGCGACCGCCGCGGCCGCCCGGTCCGCGTCCGCGTTGACCGGCGTGACGCCGCCGTCGCTCTCTTTCCCCTCCATCGGGGGCGAAACGACGGGGGTGTAGCCGTCGGCGAGCAGCCCGGAGAGGAGGTCGGCGTTCACCGACTCGATCCGCCCGGAGTGCTCGCCGCGGCGGATCTTCTTCTTGCCGTCCTCGATCACGCGGACCGCCGACTTGCGGGGGCCCGAGAGGAGCCCGCCGTCGACGCCCGAGAGGCCGACCGCGTCGACCCCGGCCTCGCGGAACAGCGCCGTCAGCTCGGTGTTGAGCTTGCCCGCCATCGCCATCGTGAACGCCTCCATCGTCTGCGCGTCGGTGAACCGACCCGTGACGCCGGAGGCGCTCTCGACGTACTCCGGCTCCATGCCGAGCCGTTCGATCGTCTCGTCGACGACCGTCGAGCCGCCGTGGACGACGACGATCCGCCGCCCGTCGGCGACGAGGTCGGCGATGTCGTCGACCGCGCCGGCCGGGTCGACCGCCTTCGCGCCGCCGATCTTGACGACGACCGTGGGCTCGTCGGCGGGGTCGCCTCCGCCGTCGGCGACCGCCGCGTCGCGTTCGCCCGTCATGGCGACCCCACCGGGTGGAGCCCATTGAATTCGAGGCCCGCGGTCTCCGGCAGGCCGAGGGCGACGTTCGCCGCGTGGACCGCCTGTCCCGCGGAGCCCTTCATCATGTTGTCGATCGCCGAGAAGACGACGACGCGCTTGTTGCCGGGGTCGAGCTCGAAGCCGACCTCGCCGTGGTTCGTGCCGGCGACCGACTTCGGCTCGGGGTAGCGGTAGACGCCGCCCCCGCCGGAGACGATACGCACGAACGGCTCGTCGGCGTACGCGCCGCGGTACGCCCCCCACAGGTCCCCCTTCGAGACGGGTCCGTCGGGGAAGACGTGGCAGGTCGCGCTCGCGCCGCGCACCATGTCGACCGCGTGGACGGTGAAGGAGACGGAGAGCCCGAGGTACGCCTCGATCTCCGCCTCGTGGCGGTGTCCGGTCGGGGCGTACGGGCGCACGACGCCCGAGCGCTCCGGGTGCGAGGAGGCCGCGCCGCCGCCGGCGCCGCCCTCCGAGGAACCGACCTTCACGTCGACGACGACCTCGCCCGCGTCGGGGCCGAGCGCGCCGGCGTCGACCAGCGGCTTCAGGCCGAGGATCGTCGCCGTCGCGTTACAGCCGCCCCCGGCGATCAGGTCGGCGCCGGGGAGGTTCTCGCGGTTGATCTCGGGGAGCGCGTACTCCGCGCGCTCCAGGTACTCCGGCGACTCGTGACCGTCGTACCACTCGTCGTAGGCGTCGGCCTCCGGGAGCCGGAAGTCCGCCGAGAGGTCGACGACGGTGTCGGCGGCCTCGAAGTACTCGTCGACCCGCCCCATCGAGACGCCGTGGGGAGTCGCCGAGAACAGCACGTCGACCGATTCGAGGTCGTCGGGGTCGGAGAAGCGCAGGTCGAGCCCGCGTAGGTTCGGGTGCGACCGTCCCACAGTCATGTTGTCGGCCGACCGCGACGTGGCCTGCACCACGTCGAAGCCGGGGTGACCGGCGAGGAGCCGCAGCAGCTCGCCGCCGGTGAATCCCGTCCCTCCGACGACGCTCGCGGTGTACGTCTCGTCGGGGCTCGCGTCCGCCGACGGTTCCGTCCCGTCGCCGACGTTCATGGCGCGACCTCCTCGCCGTCGGCCGCCGCGGCGACTTTCGCCTCCAGCCAGTCGACGACCTCCGCCGGGACGTCGACCTCGCTCGCCGCGTCGAGCGCCTTGAACTCGACCGTGTGGTTCACCTCGTGGACGGTGTACTCGCCGGCGCCGGCCCCGCCCACCTCCATGAGGTCGACGCCGAGCAGGCCGCCGCCGACCGCCTCGCTCGCGCGCTCGACCAGCTCCGTCGCGCGCTCGTCGAGATCGAACGACGTCGTCTCGCCGCCCTTCGCGGCGTTCGTGAGCCAGTGGTCGGACGAGCGCGTCATCGCGGCGACGGGCTCGCCGTCGACCGCCAGCGCGCGAATGTCGCGGCCGGGCTTGTCGACGAACTCCTGGATGTAGAACACCTTGTGCTCGTAGTGGCCGAGCGTCTCCTTGTGCTCGAGAATCGCCTCGGCCGCGTTCCGCGAGTCGATCTTCGCCATCAGCCGGCCCCACGAGCCGACGACGGGCTTGAGCACGCACGGGTAGCCGAACGACTCGATCGCCTCCAGCGCGGCCTCCGCGGTGAACGCGACCTCCGTCGCCGGGGTCGGGACGTCCGCCTCGGCGAGCGCGAGCGAGTTCTTCGCCTTGTCGGCGCAGACGTCGCCCGTCTCGGGGGAGTTCACCACGCGGACGCCGTAGCTGTCGAGGAACTCCGTCGCGTACAGCGACCGGCTCGTCGACAGGCAGCGGTCGACGACGATGTCGAGGTCGTCGACGTTCGCCGTCGTCGATTCGAGGCCGAACCGCTCCCTGCGGACGTCGATCTTCTCGACCTCGTGGCCGCGCTCGCGGAGCTCGCCGAGCAGCAGCTTCTCGTCCTTCCGGATCCGGGAGTAGAGGATCCCTACGCGCATGTCGACCACTCGCGTGTCGCGGCCGTGGCGGTCGTCGCCATCTACTCGCCCCAGTCCTCCTCGAGTTCGGGGGCCTCCTCCAACACGACGGGGTCCAGCGAGATGACCTCCAGCTCGGTCCCGGTGACCGGGCTGTCGATGATCTCGCCGACCTCGACGTCGGCCGGAAGCTCGATCTCCTCGCCCGTGATCGGGTCCTCTGCCAGCAGCGAGTCGGTATCACTCGTCATCGTGCCAGACACTCCACCACGAACAGGGATAAATGCTTCGAACTTATCGGATAAATTACATAAGGCAGATCGGCCGCTAACGGAAGCAGTTCGTCGAAATCGAGACGTTTCGAGATCGGATATCAGATCTCGGTAGCAATTGTGTCCCCCTTACGGGGACGGTCGTCGGCGTCGATCGGGCCGGCGCCGATCGAGCCGACGGCGGCCTCGCGGTCGTCGCGGCTCAGACATAGGTGTCGACCTCCGCGTCCAGCGTCTCGGCCGCGGCGGCGAGCGCGTCGCGTTTCGCCGCCAGCGCGGCGTCGTTCTCCTCGATCCCCGTTTCGACGGCGGCGAGTTCGTCGGCGACCGCTTCGGGGGCCGGTCCGCCGGCGGAGTCGCGACTCGCGGCGCTGGCGGCCGGGTCGAGCGCCGACTCCACGTCCTCGCGGTTCACGTACGTGGAGAGGGCGTCGCCCGTGACCTTTCGAGCGGCCTCGTCAACTTTTGCGGCCGCCGCCTCCGGCGAGTCGTCGTCGGTGACCGTCTCCGCGGCCGTCGCGACGATCTCGTGGGCCGTCCGGAACGGTAGTCCCCCCATCGCGAGGAGGTCGGCCACGCCCGTCGCCGTCGCGAACCCCTCGCCCGCGGCGTCCGCGAGCGTCGCTTCGTTCCAGCCGGCGGTCGCGACCGCGCCCGCGGCGACCTCGGTCGCCTCGCGCACGTCGTCGGCGATCTCGAACACGCCCGCGTGGGCGCGCTGGAGGTCGCGGTTGTACGCGCGCGGGAGCCCCTTGAGCAGGCTCAGCGTGCCCGTCGCCTCGCCGATCGCGTCCCCGGCGACGCCCCGCGTCAGCTCCAGCGTGTCGGGGTTCTTCTTCTGGGGCATGATCGAGGAGGTGGAGGCGTACGCGTCCGACAGCTCGACGAACCCCTTGTTCGAGAAGAGGATCAGGTCCTCCGCGAGCCCCGACAGCGTGGTCGCGAGCGTGGCGCACGCGGTCGCCCCCTCCGCGAGGAAGTCGCGCGCCGACGCCGCGTCCGTCGAGTTCCGGACGGTCCCGTCGAATCCGAGTAGCTCCGCGGTGCGGTCGCGGTCGACGTCGAACGGCGTCCCCGCGAACGCGGCCGCGCCGAGCGGCGACCGGTTGACCCGGTCGTACGCGTCGAGCAGGCGCGCGGTGTCGCGGGCGACCCCGCCCTCGTACGACAGCAGGTAGTGCGCGACCGTCGTCGGTTGCGCCGGCTGGAGGTGCGTGTAGCCGGGCATCACGGTCTCTGTGTGCTCGCTCGCGACCTCCGCGAGCGCCTCGCGGAGCGCGACCGTCGCCTCGGCGGCCGCGAGCAGGTCCTCCCGCAGCCGGTACCGGATGCAGGTCGCGACCTCGTCGTTGCGCGAGCGGGCGGTGTGCATCCGCCCGCCGTCCGGCCCGATCCGGTCGATCACGGCCGTCTCGATCGCCTCGTGCACGTCCTCGCCGCCGGGCAGGTCGCCGTGACCCGCGGCCTCCACGTCGTCGAGCGCCGCGAGGATATCGTCCGCGACCGCGTCGTCGACGATCCCCTGCTCGGCGAGCATCACCGTGTGCGCGCGGTCGACCGCGAGATCGGCCTCGAAGATCGCCGCGTCGGCCGCGAGGCTCGACAGGAACGCGCGGGCGGGACCGCCGCTGAAGCGGTCGCGCCGGACGGCGGTGCCGCTCTCGGTCGCCGCGTCCGCGTCCGCCGCTGTGCCGGGGTCGTCGTCAGTCATTCAGTTCTGGGTAGCGTCGTCGCTCTCGTCCGTCTCGCCGGAGCCGTCCGTCGCCAGCTCAGGCTTCGAGACGGCCTCCTTCACGTCGTTGGCGAGGCGCTCCTGGAGCCCGTGGTACTTCGCGACGCCCGTGGCGTCCTCCTGCGCGATGCCGGCGACGTCCTCGGTGTTGAACGAGGCCATCTCCTCGGAGTAGACGGCGTACTCCGAGTCGCGGGCGACGACGCGGCAGTTGCCGCCGGAGACTTTCACGGTCGCGGTGCCGGTCACCACGTCCTGCGTCTCGTCGACGAACGCGTTGAGCGCGTCGACGACGGGCGCGAACACGAGCCCCTGGTAGGCCTTCTCGGACCACTCCTGTTCGATCCCCTTCTTGAAGGAGCGCTCGTTCTTGGTGAGGACGAGGTCCTCGAGCGCCTGGTGGGCCGACAGCAGGACGGTCGCGGCCGGGTGCTCGTAGTTCTCGCGCACCTTCAGCCCCAGCATGCGGTCCTCCATCACGTCGGTGCGGCCGATGCCGTAACTGCCGGCGTACTCGTTGAGGTGCTGGATCAGCGGGACGGGGTCCATCGCCTCGCCGTCGACGGCGACCGGGACGCCCTCCTCGAAGGTGACCTCGATCGTGGTCTCGCCCTCGGGCTCCGCGGTCCACTCGTAGATGTCCTCCGGCGGCTCGTAGTTCGGGTTCTCCAGCTTGCCGCCCTCGACCGCGCGCGACCAGATGTTCTCGTCGATGGACCAGACGCCGCCGGCGCCGGCCTCGACGGGCAGGTCCTTCTCGGCCGCGTAGTCGATCTCCCACTCGCGGGTGAGCCCGAGCTCGCGGACGGGGGCGATGACCTCCAGATCGGAGCCGCGCCAGACGGCCTCGAACCGGAGCTGGTCGTTCCCCTTCCCCGTACAGCCGTGCGCGATGGCGTCACAGCCCTGCTCCTCGGCGACGCCCAGGATGGCCTCGGCGATGACGGGGCGCGCGAGCGCGGTCCCGAGCGGGTAGCCCTGGTACGTCGCGTTCGTCTTCACCGCGTCGAAACACAGGTCCGCGAACTCCGCTTTCGCGTCGACGACGTGGAGGTCGAGCCCCAGGGCCTCGGCGGTCTCCTCGGCCTCGTCGAACTCCTCGGTCGGCTGCCCGACGTCGACGTTGACGCCGATGACCTCGTCGTAGCCGTACTCCTCTTTCAACAGCGGCACGCAGACGGTGGTGTCGAGTCCCCCACTGAACGCGAGTGCAACGGTTGCCATTACTGGAGTACACTGGGCTCACTCCCTTAAATTCACCGCTTTAGATATTGAAAGAAATTGTCGGGGCCGGTGCTACGGACCGACGTAGCTGTCACTCTCCGGAACGGTACGGCGCGAACGCGACGAGGGATGAAGATTACTGGCCCGAGGGGGCCCGTCGTCGCGCCGCGCCGGAAGCCGGTCGCGGCGGTCGGACGCCTCGTCGCGGTCGCGGAGCTCGTCGGCCTCGGAAGAGAGCGGCGTCGAGACGAGCCTCCGCGCGCATTACCACCACCTAGCCCCGTTTCGGTATAAAAATATTCCGTAACGCCGCCGCGTCCTCAGAGCGACGCGGGGAACGTGAGCACGTTTCGGATTCCGACCATGTCGCCGCCGGAGACGCCTCGAACCGCGCCCTCGCCCCACTCATCGTGTTCGATACGGCAGTTGAACGCGCGCGGGACGACCGAGGCGTCCCCGGGTGTGACCGGATGGTCCGAGTCGTAGTGGATCACGGTCGGGTCCTCCCGGTCGCCCATCCGGATGTTGTAGTCCCCCCACAGCACGATCGTCCCCGCCGGGAACACCTCGTCGTTGATCTCGCCGTACTCGCCGCCGAACTGCGTGTCCTCGTCGAGGAACGCCCACCACCCGCCGTCGCGCACCTTCCCGGTGCGATTCGGATCGGTGTTCGTGTGGTCGTCGCCGTGGGTGTTCGGTATCGACTTCCCGGAGAAGACGTACGCCGTGTACCCTGTTCCCGGACTGAGCATCGTCGGCCTGAGCGTGGCATCGATCGATCCGCTCGACGAGACCGGCTCGTACACGTCGTCCTCGTCGGCCTCGGGGAACTCCAGCCCGTATCGCTCCTCGAAGAACGCGACGCCGTCGTTCCTGTCGGCGACGGCTTCATCCACCGACCGTCCCATGAGCGCTTCCTGGAACCGCTCCGCGGAGACCTCGCCCTCCCAGTCGGGGTCGGGGTCCGCGAGGTAGAGGAGCACCCTGTCGAAGCCGCCGAGCCCCGGCGCCGTCTTCGTGCTGTTCCCGTTGTAGCTGCCGACCCGTCCGGGATTGTTCCCGTGACCGCGGCCGGACGCGTCGGTCGCCGCCACCGACCCGGTCGCTCCCGCTCCGAGTACGCCCGCGAGTCCGATTCCACCGATCGTCTTGAGTGTGTCACGTCGTTGCATGGTTTGCTTCCACCACCCGAAACAGTTCATTCCGGATATATTAACAACGAGTCAGTCGATAATAGTCATATCTCGATAGTGTGAAAAATTCGCATAGACGAGCTCTCTTCCCCGGATCGCGTTCGATCGCCGTCGGGCGCGTCCGACGGTGCGCCCGCTACTCGGCGGGACCGATCAGATCGCCTCCCGGTACGCCTCCAGCGTCCGCTCGACGTCCTCCTCGGTGTGCGCGTAGGAGGTGAACTGGCACTCGAACTGGTTGGCGGTGAGGAAGACGCCGCGGTCTTTCATCTCCTGCCAGAACACCCGCTCCCAGCGGTCGGTCGCGGCGCGAGCGACGTCGGCGCCCGTCTTCGGACAGGCGCCGTACCGAGCGCAGTCGGGTTCCTGTCGACAGCCGTCGGAACAGCAGGCGTCGGGGTCGTCGGGCGCCTCGCGGGTGAAGATCGTCTTGAACATCGAGTCGGTGCCGACGACGGTGTACTCGGGGGCGCGCTCCGCGCAGATCTCGGCGATCCCCTCGCGGAGCTTCCGCCCGAGCCGGTTGACGTGCTCGTACACGTCGTTCTCGGCGGCGTACTCCAGCCCGGCCTTTCCGGCGGCCATCGTCACCGGATGCCCCGAGAAAGTGCCGGACTGGAACACGTCGCCCGCGGGCGTGAACCCCTCGATCACGTCAGCGCGGCCGCCGATAGCGCCGACCGGGAACCCGCCGCCGATGATCTTCCCGAACGTCGTGACGTCCGGCGTGACGCCGAACTTCGACTGCGCGCAGCCGAGGCCGCCGACGCGGAACCCCGTGATCACCTCGTCGAAGATCAGCAGCGAATCGTGGTCGTCACACAGGTCCCGGAGCGTCTCGTGGTAGCCGCCGATCGGCGCCACGATCCCCATGTTGGCGAGGATCGGCTCGACGAGGACGGCGGCGATCTCGTCGCCGTGCTCCGCGAACACCTCTTTCGCCGCCCCCGGGTCGTTGAACGGGATCGGGAGCGTGTGCCGTGCGAACTCCTCGGGGATCCCGGCCGTCGACGGGTGCGCGTCCCCCGGCGATCCCTCGACGAGCGTCGACTCCTGGGCGCCGTGGTAGCCGCCCTGCATGACGACGATCTTGTCGCGGTCGGTGTGGCCGCGCGCGAGCCGCACCGCCGACACCGTCGCCTCCGTCCCCGAGTTGACGAACCGGATCGACTCGACGCTCGGGACGTGTCGCGCCACGAACTCGGCGTGTTCGACCTCGATCTCGGTGGGGGCGCCGTACATCGGCCCCGCCGCGACGTGCGACTGGACCGCCGCCTCGACCGGGTCGGGGAGGTCGTGACCGTATAGGAGCGGCCCGTACCCCATCACCCAGTCGACGTACCGGTTGCCGTCGGCGTCGATCACGTGACCGCCGTCCCCGCGCTCGATGAAGAACGGGTGCGGCATCGTCGCCCGAACCGAGGAGTTGACCCCGCCCGGCATGACCGACAGCGCGCGGTCGTACAGCTCGCGGGAACGCTCGTGGTTCATGTCCGACGGTTGGGTCGGAGGGATGAAAGTAGTTGCCGACCGCCGGCGAGAGCGGGATCGGCTCGCCGGGAGCGCGCGCAGCGACACTGCGGGTCGCCGCCGGTCTGACGGCCCGATCCGCGGCGTTGCGACTGGGCATCGCGGCGTTGCGACTGGGCATCGCGGCGTCCAGAAAATGGGTGCGTCGGAAATCGATCGGTCGATACGCCGAATTCGAGCGGCGGCGTCGCTGCCGACTCAGACCGCCTCCTGACCGGTCACGCCGGTGCGCACCTGCAGCGCGTCCTCGACCGGCAGGATGAACACCTTCCCGTCGCCGGGCTCGCCGGTCTTCGCGGCGTCGGCGATCGCTTCCGCGACCTCGTCGGCCGGGATGTCGGCGACGACGACGTCCACCTTCACCTTCTGGTGGAGGTCGACCGTGAACTCCTCGCCGCGCCACTGACCCTTCTTCGCGGGCTGGCTGCCGCGGCCGGAGACGTTCGTCACGGTGAGCGAGGGGGCGTTGATCTCCGCGAGCGCCTGCTTGATCGCGCCGAGCTTGTCGGGGCGGACGACCGCGGTGACCATCTTGATCTCCGTGCCGGCCTCCTCGCCGCCGTCGGCGCGCGGCGAGCCCTCGGTGGTGTCGACGACGGCGGAGCCGCCGTCGGTCGCGACGTTCGCGCGGCCGAACTCGGGGTACGTCTCGACGCCGTGTTCGCTGACGTCGAGGCCGTCGCGCTCGTGGTCGGGGGTGACGCGGGCCTGACCGACGGCCTTGAACGCGCCGAAGACCGCGCCGGTCGCGACGACCGTCCACGCGGTGATGACGACGACGCCGATGACCTGCGAGACGAGCAGGTCGACGGAGAAGCCGTTGACGCTGACGAACGGCAGCGCGAGCACGCCGATGACGCCCGCCGAGCCGTGGACGGGGAAGACCGCGCACACGTCGTCGATCTTCATCTTGTCCGAGACGAACTCGAACACCAGCGGGAGCTGGAGGCCGCAGACGAGCGCGACCAGGATGGCGCCCCACCAGGTGGCCAGGTCGGCGATCCCGGTGACCGCGACGAGGCCGGCGAGCACGCCGTTAGCGACGTAGAGGGTGTCGACCTTTTTGGTGAGGTACATCGAGCCGAGCGCCGCGCCGACGGCGCCGGCGCCCATGCCGAGCGTCGTCGTCAGCGCCACGCGGCCGACCGCGGCGTAGCCGCCGAGCGCGAGCTCGCCGGACTCCGTGACCGAGAACACGGTCGCGGTCGTGCCGACGTTGAACCCGTACCAGCCGAACGCTAGAATGAGGGTGCCGAGCACCGCGAACGTCATCGAGTGACCGGGGATGACGTTCGTGGTGCCGTCCTCGGCGTAGCGGTCCATGCGCGGGCCGAGCATGTACGCCGCGGTGAGACCGGCGATACCGCCGACGCCGTGGACGATCATTCCGCCCGCGAAGTCGACGAAGCCGACGCTGGCGAGGAAGCCGCCGCCCCAGGTGATGCCCGCGACGACCGGGTAGATGACCGCCGAGATGGCGATCGTGTACGCCACGTACGCGCGGAGCTTCGCGCGACCGGCGACCGCGCCGGAGACGATCGTCGCCGCCGTCATCGCGAAGACGGCACCGAACAGCCAGCTGTTGACCCAA
Organism: Halorubrum sp.; assembly: GCF_046498025.1. NCBI lineage: Archaea > Methanobacteriati > Methanobacteriota > Halobacteria > Halobacteriales > Haloferacaceae > Halorubrum > Halorubrum sp. The sequence goes on along the minus strand of NZ_JAWOBM010000049.1, from coordinate 14,293 downwards.
TCGCCGTCGGCAAGAGCGGACGCCGGGGAGAAGCCGGCACCGCCGGCGGCGCCTTCGATGCCGAAGCCGACCAGGAAGTACACGAGGATGCCGATGCCCCAGGTGAGCAGGTTCTTGGTGAGCTGGTTCGCGACGTTCTTCGCACGCACCTGCCCCGCCTCGAGCATCGCGAAGCCGGCGTGCATGAAGAAGATCAGGAAACAGACCACCGCGACCCACATCAGGTTCACGCCCTCTGCGAGGACGCTCGGATCGACGCTCGCGAGTACGCCGGCCGTCACGATTCGACCACCTCAACTGAACGTTCGTCTTTCGAAACGCTCGTTTCGTTCGCGTTCATGTGCTGAATCACGTTTCGACAGGGGGGAATAGGAATATATAAACGTTCCAGTTGAGTTTCACACAAAATCGATTTGATAATACGGTGAGCGTCCAATATAAGGACAAGTCAATGGTGTATAAGGGTATTCTTCGACGGACTTTTCGCAATCTTTGCGATCGAATTTGACGCTTGTTTTACAACTATTCTGTCATATTCCCCCGAATCGACCGTTTTTGTGGGTCCGAGCGCCGGGCGCGGGTATTTCTGGTGATTTTTGCCGAGGCGATCTGCGGTCGGGAGCGGGCTCGTGCCGTCAAACGACCGATTTCGCGGGTTTCGGGCGTTTCGCGGAAAAATGTACGTTCGTCAACCTCCTCTCCGGTGCGACTGTGCCGCGGGACGGGACGCGCTCGTTCGCGTCCGGACCGTCGACGAGCGAGGGGTTACTCCGGCTTCAGGCCCTCGCCCTGCACGCGCATCACGGCCTCGCCGTCGGCGAGGTTCGGCGCGTCGACGAGCCGGACGATCCGCTTGTCGCCCTTCGACTTGCGGAGGTACATTCGGAACGTCGAGGCGTGTCCGAGGATGTTCCCGCCGATCGCCTGCGTCGGGTCGCCGAAGTAGGAGTCGGGATTCGACGCGACCTGGTTGGTGACGAGGATGGCGGTGTTGAACAGGTCGCCGATCCGCATCAGGTCGTGCAGGTGCTTGTTGAGCTTCTGCTGGCGGTCGGCGAGCTCGCCACGGCCGACGTACTCGGCGCGGAAGTGGGCGGTCAGCGAGTCCACGCAGACGATCCGGATGGGCCACTCGCTCTCCTCGTGTTCGCCGGCGAGCTCCTTCGCCTTCTCCGCGAGCAGGATCTGGTGGTTGGAGTTGAACGCCTTGGCGACGTGGATCTGGTCTAAGAACGCCTCGATCAGCTCCTCCATCGCCGCCTCGTCGCTCGGGGTGCCCTCGATCTCGCGTCGCTCCATCTCGTTGGCGAGGATCTCGTCGTCGAGCCCGCGGACCATGTCGTCGATCCGCTCCGGACGGAACGTGTCCTCGGAGTCGACGAAGATACACCCGCCGTCGAGGCCGCCGTGCTCCGGCGGGAGCTGGACGTTGACGGCCATCTGGTGGGTCACCTGCGACTTCCCGGACCCGAACTCGCCGTACACCTCGGTGATCGACTGCGTCTCGATGCCGCCCCCGAGCAGGTCGTCGACCTCGTCGATCTGCCAGGAGAGCTTCCCGATCTCCTGCCGTCGTTCGAGGACGGTCGCGCCCGTCTCGAAGCCGCCGACGTCGGCGGCGTCGCGGGCGGCGTTGATGATGTCGCTGGCGGACGACTCCCCGATGTCCGCGGTGTTCGACATCTCGCCGGGGCTGGCGACGGCGATCGACTGGTAGCTCTCGAACCCGTTCTCGACGAGCTTGTCTGCGGTCGCTGGGCCGACTCCGGGAAGGTCCTCGAGTTCGTCTTCAGGCATGTACGCGACCCTTGTTCGCCATCCGGTATAAAGACTGGTTTACACCCGAGTGAAAGTGAAATGCGCGGCGGCGACACGTTCCGCTGTGCGTCGGCTCCGTATAAAAGCGTCCGCGCCGGAGCGGGGCGACGGCCCGCGGGCGAAACTGGTCGGGCGGCGCTCGACGACGCGACTCGCCCCCGCCGCGCGGTCAGAACCCCACGCGCCGGACGTATCCGAGCTCGCGGATCTCGACGAGGAGCTCTCCGGGCAGCTCCGCGCCCGTGATCACGTACAGCTTCGGATCGTCGGTGAACTCGGGGTCCTCGCTCAGCACCTGCCGGATCGAGATGTCGTGGTCGGCGAGGATGCCGGTCACCTCGGCGACTATCCCCGCCTCGTCCGCGGCGGCGACCTCGATGGTGAGGACCGTGAGATCGAGGACCGGCGCCAGATCCATCAGGCTCGGCACCGACGAGATGTTCGTGAAGATGCGCTTCAGTTCGGGGTCGTCCAGGATCGCGTCCGTCGTCGAATCGACCACCCGCCGGTCGACGTCGAGCTCGCGCGCGATCCCGGTGTAGGGGATCTCGATCCCGCCGGAGACGACGCGCCCTTCCTCGTTGACGGAGAAGCCGCGCTCTAAGAACAGTCGGATGACGGCCTGCTGGCTCGGTGACCCCTCGAACTTCTCGAGGATCTCGTCGAACATTGGTTACTACGGGCGGTGAGGCCGCGTCGGCATAAATGAGTGTGCGTCGCGCCTGCCGCGTCGGCATCGCCCGGTGCGTACCGGGTCCGTCGCGACGGACGAGCGCGTGCAATCAAGCGCCAAGCGGGCGCGCGCGATCAGCAATCAAAAAAAACGGTCAGCCGGTCAGTTCGTCAGCGCCGCGTACGCTCCGCCGAGCACGACCCCGTACGCGAGGTGACCGACCGCGCTCATCGCGCTGATGTTCGGCAGGGGCGGATTCGCGGGGGAGCCGACCGCGGAGAGCCAGATCGGCATCACGATCACGGCGAGCGCGACCCAGACCGCGAGCCCGTACGCCGCGCCGGCGCCGAGCGACGCTCCCGTGTTCTCGCCGATCGCGGGCCGCAACGCGACGAGCGCGGCGAAGCCGACGCCGAGGGCCGCCCCGTGCGACATGTGGATCACCCAGCCGACGAACGGTGCCGCCGGCGGCGCGAGCCCGTACATCGACGGGATGACGACCGCCAGCAGCGGGTCGGGGATCAGGTACGTCATCACGAGTCCGAAGACGACGCTGCCGGCCAGCCCGCCGACCACCCCGGCCTTCCAGTTCCCGGTCTCGGTCGATACGTCCGCCGTCGGCGTCGCGGTTTCAGTTGCCATATCGCTTCTCTAGTCGCGCTATTACCGGTAATTCATGCCGGTATAATGCGGCTACGGCGCACACTCCCCATAGTTATATATAGTTCCTGAAATTACACTACCGGATCAAAACACCGGCTCTCCCCGCCGCCGTACCACTTCCGCCGCGGCACCCCACCCCTTTTATCGGATGGCGACGAACCTCGGCCCGTGTCGGGGCCGTCGCATCTACGCTTCTTCCCGTACGAGGAGCCCTATCCGAACCAGCGCGAGGCGATGGACAGGATCGCCAACGCGCTGGACCGCGGGCAGGACGTGCTGTTCGAGGGCGCCCCGGGGACCGGGAAGACCCTCTCGGCGCTCGTACCCGCCTTAGAGCACGCCCGCGAGCACGACCGCACGGTCGTGATAACGACGAACGTCCACCAGCAGATGCGACAGTTCGTCGAGGACGCCCGCGCCATCACCCGCGAAGAGCCCATCCGCGCGGTCGTATTCAAGGGAAAATCGTCGATGTGCCACATCGATGTCGACTACCAGGAGTGTCAGACCCTTCGGGACACCACCCGCGAGCTGGTCGAGACGGAGGGCGAGGTCCGCGAACTGGAGGCGCGCCAGCGCGAGCTGCTCGCGGAAAGCCGCGAGGGCGACGCGGGAGCGGCCGAGGCCCGCGAGGCGATCATGGACGAGCTCGACGATCTGGAAGGCGAGCTCGACGAGTACGAGACCGCGAACGTCTGCGCGCACTACCGGAACAACCTCGTGGCGGACACCGACGACTTTTTCGCCTGGCTCTTCGAGGACGTCCGCACCCCCGAAGACGTGTACGCGTACGCGGACGAGCGCGAGCTCTGCGGGTACGAGCTGCTCAAAGAGGGGATGGAGGGGGTCGACCTGGTCGTCTGCAACTACCACCACCTGCTGGACCCGAACATCCGCGAGCAGTTCTTCCGGTGGATCGACCGCGACCCCTCGGAGATACTCACCGTCTTCGACGAGGCGCACAACGTCGAGGACGCCGCCCGCGACCACGCCACCCGCACCCTCACGGAGACCACGCTCGACGCCGCCGTCGAGGAGCTCGCGGAGAGCGACGACTCCCGAGCGGACGCGGCCGAGAACGTCGTCCGCGCCTTCCGCGACGCCTTAGTCGAGACGTACGACGACGCGCTCGGGTTCGGCGCGCGCGAGTCGATCGGCGAAAACTGGGAGGACCTCTCCGTCGCCAACGACGACCGGCGGGACGACCTCACGCTCGCGTTCCTCCGTAACTACGAGGGGAAGGGGATCGACACGGAGACCGAGCTCGCCGTCCAGCTCGGGCAGGCGTTAGACGAGGAGTACGAGCGCCGCTACCGCGACGGCGAGACGACGACCCGGACCGAGTGCCAGACGCTGCAGGTCGCCCGGTTCGTCTCCACGTGGATGGAGGAGGGGACCGAGCTCGGCCAGTACCCGGTGGTCTCCGTCCGCCGCGACGGCGCCACCGACGAGGTGTACGGCCGCGCCGAGCTGTACACCTGCATCCCCCGTCGGGTGACCGAGGAGCTGTTCGACGAGGTCGCCGCCTCGGTGCTGATGAGCGCCACGCTCCGCCCCTTCGACGTCACCGAGGACGTGCTCGGCTTGGAGAACGCCGCCTCGCTCGCCTACGAGATGGCGTACCCCGAGTCGAACCGCCGGACGTTCGCGGTCGACACGCCGCCGCTGTTCGCCTCCGAGCGCAACGACCCCGAAACCCAGGAGACCGTGTCGTCGGTGCTCCGCGACGCGATCCGCTTCACGCCGGGCAACACGCTCGCCTTCTTCCCCTCGTACGCGGAGGCCGAACGGTACTACGAGCGGCTCGGGGGATCGGCGGGCGACGCGAGCCGGGGGGACGTGGGCGCCGGCGGCGGGCTCGCGGGCGCCGATCTCGGCTCCCTCTACCTCGACGCCCCGGGCGAGGACGAGGAGGACCTGCGAAGCCGGTTCGTCGAGAGCGACGACGCCGCGCTGTTCACGTCGCTGTGGGGGACGCTCGCGGAGGGCGTGAGCTTCGACGGCGACGACGCCCGAACGGTGGTGGTCGTCGGCGTCCCGTACCCGCACCTCTCGGACCGGATGGAGGCGGTTCAGGAGGCGTACGACCGAGCGTTCGCCGACCGCGACCGCGCCCGCGACCCCGGCTGGACGTACGCCGTCGAGATCCCGACGATCCGCAAGACTCGGCAGGCGCTCGGGCGCGTGGTCCGCGGCCCCGACGACTTCGGGGTCCGGGTCCTCGCAGACCGCCGGTACACGTCCGCGGACATGGGGAAGTACTCGGTCCGCGGCGCGTTCCCCCCGGAGGAGCGCGACGAGCTGATCGATATCGACCCGGAGAAGCTGAAGTTCGCGACGCTGAACTTCTACGGCGACCACGACGCCTACGACGGGGCACCGCCCGAGCCCTGATCGCTACCCCGGCATCGTCGCGAGCAGCAGCGAGACGCCGAACAGCACGATCAGGAGCAGCGTCGTGATCACGGCGTGGATCAGAGTCATCCCGATCACGATCCGTCTCGGCTGGTCGTAACTCCACGCGAACATCGCGCCGTCGACGAGGAGCGCGGCCGGGACGAGCAGCGCCTCGGAGACGGAGAACGCCCCGCCGACGACGCCGATCACCGCGGGGAGCGGGCCGACGTAGAGGGCGCGGCGCGGGTCGACGTCGCCGAGGACGTTCCGGGCGGCGAGGTGGGCGGTCACGGAGAGGAACAGCGCGAACAGGAGGGTCGTCCCCAGCACCGTGATCGGCGTCACCGTCTGTAGGAGCATACGCCGACTACGTGACGGCGGGTACAAGTGATCGCGGGATCGGGGCGGGCGGACGGCAGGTACAAGTGATCGCGGGATCGGGGCGGGCGGACGGCAGGTACGGGTGATCGCGGGATCGGGGCGGACCGGACCGCGGACTAAGCGAGCAGTCCGAGCCCGTCCAGCTCCTCGACGATCACGTCGACGGCGGCCGCCGCGTCGTCGGGGCTCGTCCCGCCGGTGACGACGAGCTTCCCGCTGCCGAACAGCAGCGCCACGACGTCCGGCTCGTCGAGCCGGTAGACGAGGCCGGGGAACTGCTCCGGTTCGTACTCGATGTGTTCGAGCCCGAGTCCGATCGCGATCGCGTTGAGGTTGAGGCTCTCGCCGAGGTCGGCGGACGTGACGATGTTCTGGACCGTGATCTCCGGGTCCTCGATCGGGATCTGGAGCGCGCGGAGCTCGTCGAACACGAGGGCGAGACTCTCGTGGACGGCGTCGATCGAGTTCGCGCCCGTGCACACGATCTTCCCGGATCGAAAGATCAGCGCGGCCGATTTCGGGTCCGTGGTTCGGTAGACGAGCCCGGGGAACTGCTCGGGGTCGTAGTCGGCGCCTTCGAGGTCCATCGCGACGCTCTGGAGATCGAGCTCCTGCCCGATCCCCGTAGAGGCAACGACGTTCTCTATGGTGATCGTCTCCTTCGGATCGGCCATCACTACCATCACAAATGCTTGAAACATTTAAAAAGGTGCGTGGTCGGAACCGCTATTCTCTTGCGAGCGGCCGTCCGACTCGGGGACGTGTACTGGCTCGAACTCGCCGGGGAGACAGACGCCTTCGCCGCCCGCGAGGCCGCGACCGCGGCGACCGGCGTGGAGCTCCTCGCGCCCGGCATCGCGAGCGCCGGCAGCGTCGGGCTCGGCGGCTCCGGCGCAGCGGGCGGCGGAGACGGCCGCGCCCCGGTCCGCCGACTCGCCTACACCCGCGCCGCCCACGAGGCGGTCGCCCGCACGGACGCCGCCGTCGACGCCGCCGTCGCCGCGCTCGACGCCGCGCCCCTCGACCGCTCTGGGACGGTGGCAGTGCGGGCCCGCAACGTCCGGAACACCACGGGCGTCTCGACGACCGACGCCGAGCGCGCGCTCGGCGGCGTCCTCGTCGACCGCGGGTTCGACGTGGACCTCGACGACCCCGATCACGTCCTGCGCGCGCTGTTCGCCGCCGGCGAGCGCGCCGCCCACGACGCGGTCCCCGGCGCCGACGGCGGCGACGCGTCGGTCTGCGCGCTCGGGTGGGTCGCCGCCGAGGCCGCCCGGGACTTCGCCCCCAAGCCGACCGATCGCCCCTTCTTTCAGCCCGGGAGCATGGCGCCCGCCGACGCCCGCGCGTACGCCAACCTCGCCGGCGCCGCGCCGGGACGCACCCTGCTCGACCCGATGTGCGGCACCGGCGGGCTCCCCCTCGAAGCCGGACTCGTCGGCGCCGACGTCGTCGCCTGCGACGCTCAGCGGAAGATGGTCCGCGGGACCCGGGAGAACCTCCGCGAGTATCTGGACCCCGCGGGGGCTGACGCCGCGCGGGGCGACGAGGCCGCCCCCGACTGGCACGTCGCCCGCGGCGACGCCACGGCCCTCCCGCTCCGCGACGGCGCGGTCGACGGCGTCGCCTTCGATGCGCCCTACGGTCGCCAGTCGAAGGTCGCCACCCACGAGCTCGCCGACCTCGTCTCGGGCGCGTTCGCGGAGGCCGCCCGGGTCGCGCCCCGCGCCGTCGTCGTCGCCGACCGCGACTGGCGCGGGGCGGCGCGCGCGGCCGGTTGGACGGTCGACGCCGCCTTCGAACGGCGCGTCCATCGGTCGCTCACCCGACACGTGCTGGTGCTCGAACGGGCGTGAGCGCGACGGACGCGACGGACGCGGCGCGAGCACGGCGCGAGCGTGACATAAGCGCGACACGAACGCGCCGCGATCCAACCGTCCCGAGAGTGAACGTCCGGTCGACGATAACCGGGACCTGAGCGTCGGAGCCGACCAGTTTCAGTTCCACCGCCCCTGCGGGCAACGGTTAAGTGGACGGCCTGTCGTGGTTTGCACATGACCGGGGACGCCGGCGGCGACATGCTCTCGTGGGACGAGTCGGTGTTCCGCGACGAGTCGGTGTTCGAGATCGACCACGTCCCCGAGACGTTCCGCCACCGCGAGAGCCAGCTCGAGAGCCTGAAGTACGCGCTCCGACCCGCGGTGCGCGGCTCCCGCCCGCTCAACACGATGGTGCGCGGCCCGCCCGGCACCGGCAAGACGACCGCCGTCCAGAAGCTGTTCGGCGAGCTCGGCGCCCGCACCGACGTCCGGACGGTCCGCGTCAACTGTCAGGTCGACTCGACGCGGTACGCCGTCTTCTCGCGGCTGTTCGAGGGGATATTCGACTACGAGCCGCCGTCCTCCGGGATCTCGTTCAAGAAGCTGTTCGGCCAGATCACCGACCGGCTCGTCGAGGAGGACGACGTGCTCGTCGTCGCCCTCGACGACGTGAACTACCTCTTCTACGAGAACGAGGCCTCCGACACCCTCTACTCGCTGCTCCGCGCCCACGAGGCGCACTCGGGCGCGAAGATCGGCGTCATCGTCGTCTCCTCGGACCTGGGGCTCGACGTGATCGACGACCTCGACACCCGCGTGCAGTCCGTGTTCCGCCCGGAGGAGGTGTACTTCCCCGTCTACGACGCCACCGAGATCTACGACATCCTCTTCGAGCGCGCGAAGCGCGGGTTCCACGAGGGCGTCATCGGCGACGACGAACTGGAGCGCGTCGCGGACCTGACCGCCGAGAGCGGCGACCTCCGCGTGGGGATCGACCTGCTCCGCCGCGCCGGTCTGAACGCGGAGATGCGCGCCTCGAAGACGATCGCCGAGGAGGACGTGGAGTCGGCGTACGACAAGTCGAAGCACGTCCACCTCTCGCGGTCGCTCCGCGGGCTCTCGGAGTCCGAGCGCGCCCTCGTCCGCGTGCTCGCGGAGAACGACGGCGAGCGCGCCGGCACCGTCTACGAGGCGTTCCACGACGAGACGGAGCTCGGTTACACCCGCTACTCCGAGATAATCAACAAGCTCGACCAGCTCGGCGTGATCGAGGCCGAGTACGCCGACGTGGAGGGACGCGGCCGCTCCCGCGAGCTCTCCTTGGCTTACGACGCGGAGGCGGTCCTCGACCGGCTGGAGTGAGGGAGTGGTCGGGCCCGGCGGTCGCCGCGGTCACCGGCCGGCGACCGCCGCGGTCACCGGCGTCCCCGCCGCCGACGCCTTTTCAATCTACCCCGTCCAGTCGGGAGTATGAAGACGAGCGGCGGGAACGACGCGGCGAAGCGGCGCGCGGGCGAGTCGGCGGCGGCGGCGGTCGACGACGGTGACGTCGTCGGGCTCGGGACGGGCTCGACCGCGGCGCACGCGATCCGTCGGCTGGGCGAACGGGTCGACGCCGGCCTCGACGTCCGCGGCGTCCCGACCTCGTTCGCGAGCCGCGAGCTCGCTCTCGACTGCGGGATCCCGCTGCTCGACCTCGACGAGGCGGTGGGGCCCGACGCGCCCGGCATCGACGTCGCGATCGACGGCGCCGATCAGGTGGCGGTTGGCGACGACGGCGACGGGCCGACCGCGGGCGCCCTGATCAAGGGCGGCGGCGCCGCGCACGCCCGCGAAAAGCTGGTCGACGCCGCGGCCGACCGGTTCCTCGTCGTCGCCGATCCGTCGAAGGAGGCCCCCGTGCTCGATCGGTCCGTCCCCGTCGAGGTGTTGTCGGCCGGCCGGTCGGTCGTCGCCGAGGCGGTGCGCGCGGCGGACGGCGAGCCGACCCTCCGCCGCGCGGAGCGGAAGGACGGGCCTGTCGTCACCGACAACGGGAACCTCGTGCTCGACTGCGCGTTCGGCGAGATCGCGGCGCCGTCGAGGCTCGCGACGACCCTCTCCGGGACGCCGGGCGTCGTCGAACACGGGCTCTTCGTCGACCTCGCCGACGAGGTCCACGTCGGGACGGACTCGGGGGTCCGGGTGCTCACGCGCTGACCGCGGGAGAGTCGGCGCGTCGCCCTCTGGATCAGACGTGACGCGTTGGCACGAGCACGGGAAGAGCCGCGTCGCTCGTCGGTCTGGGGCCCGCGATAAAAAATCGGATCGGAGGTCGCGTCTGCCTTAGAGGTCGCGCGGCTGGACCGTCTTCCGGTCGTTGGCCTCGGCGCGGCGCGCGGCGTCTTCGAGCAGCTCCTCCACTTCGTCGTCCAGCGCGTCGTAGAAGTCCGAAGCGACGTTCTTGTCGTCCAGGGCTTCCTTGACGGCCGCTTTGACAATAAGGTCTGCCATGCGATCGGTGATATCCAGCGACAGTTAATAAGAGTTCCTGAATTCGCCCGCGAGGGGCGCCCTGCGGCCCGTTCGCGAGGGGTTGCCGAAACGCTACCGTATAAGCTTTGTGAGAGAGACCGACGACCGAGACCGATCTCGTCGGAATCACCCCCCTCGAGCGCGGATCGGATCCGTCTCCGCGGGCCCAACGGCCCTCGGCCGACTCGCTCGCCGCGGACCGACAGGTTCGATTCCGTCCGACCCCGACGGGGACGCATGCGCGACACACTCGAGGCGCTCGCGGCCGGCGACATCGGCGTCGCGGAAGCGGAATCGCGGCTCGCGGGCTACGCGACGACGGGCGTCGGTCGGTTCGACGCCGCCCGCGAACACCGGCGAGGGATCCCGGAAGCGGTCCTCGCGGAGGGAAAGACGCCCGCCGAGGTCGCGGCGCTGGCGACGACCGCGGTCGAGACGACCGGACGGGCGCTCGTCACCCGAGCCGACGCCGACGACGCGGCCGCGATCCGGACGGCGATGGCGGAGTTCGACCCCGACACCGCGGAGTCGGTCGACCCGACCGTCGACCACGACGAGCGGGCCGGAACGGTCGTCGTTCACGCGGCCGACTTCGATCCGCCCGCCCTCGACGCGACGGTCGCGATCGTCGCGGCCGGCACGGCCGACGCGGCGGTCGCGGGCGAGGCGGCGGTCGTCGTCCGGGAGATCGGCGCCGCGATCGACCGCGTCGACGACGTCGGCGTCGCGAACCTCGACCGGATCTTAGACCAGCGCGATCGGATCCGCGAGGCCGACGTGGTCGTGGTCGCGGCGGGTCGCGAGGGCGCGCTCCCGACCGTCGTCGCCGGACTCGTCGCGGCGCCGGTGATCGCGCTCCCGGTGTCGACCGGCTACGGCGCCGGTGGCGAGGGCGTCGCCGCGCTCCACGGCGCGCTCCAGTCCTGTTCGGTACTCACGACCGTGAACGTCGACGCCGGGTTCGTCGCCGGCGCGCAGGCGGGGCTGATCGCTCGGGCGGTGGACGCAGCGCGGCGGGACTGATCGCTCGGGCGGTGGACGCGGCGCGACCGACCGGCGAGCCGCCACCCGACTCGTGACGGGTCTTTATACGTGATTTTCCGGAAGCTAGCCGGGGCGAGAAAGGGTATTTGTTCGTCGAACCCCAACGGATGTTTGCCGGTATCGAATGCCACGCTGTGATCACTGCGGGTCGCACGTCTCGGACCGTTTCGCACGCGTCTTTACGGACGAGTACGGCGACCTGAACGCCTGTCCGGACTGTTCCGCGAACGCCGGGATCGCCGAGGTCTCCCGGGAGCGCACTCGCACGGGAGACTGACCCGGCCGATCCCGCCGGGAAGCCGCGTCGGACCGACTCACCGTGCCGACGATATCGGAGCCTCCCGGCCTCGCAGCGACCGGTAGCTATTCCTCGCGCCTCCGCCGATCCGGTGGCGTGTCCACGCCCGGCCAGAACTCGCGTCACCACGTGTACGTGATCGAGTGTGTCGACGGAACGCTGTACACCGGCTACACCACCGACGTCGAGCGGCGCGTCGCCGAACACGACGCCGGCGAGGGCGCGAAGTACACGCGGGGGCGGACCCCGGTGACGCTGCGGCACGTCGAGTCGTTCGATTCGCGGTCCGCGGCGATGTCGCGCGAGCACGCGATCAAGTCGCTCACCCGCGCGGAGAAGGAGGCGCTGGTCGGGGGCGACGACGACTGAGTCGACCGCGCTCGGTGCGGCATCCTACTCCACGAGCCGCTCGATCTCGGTGACGAGGATGCCGCTCGCGCCGACGGCCTTCAGATCCGAGATCGTGGCGAACACGTCGCGCTCCTCGACGACGGCGTGGACCGCCACCATCCCGTTCCCGTTCTCGTCGGCCTCAACGTCCATCACCGTCGGGCCGCCGAGGCCGGGGATCACGTCCTTCACGTCGTCGAGCCGCTCTTTCGGGGCGTTCATCATCAGGTAGCGCCGGCCGTCGGCCGCGAGCACGGACTCGAAGGCGGTGCGGAGCTGTCCGACCTTCGGGTCGTCGACCACGTCCGGGCGCGCGAACAGCCGCACCGAGGAGGCGAGCACGTCGTCGATCACGGCGAGGCGGTTCACCTTCAGCGTCGTCCCCGTCGAGGTGATGTCGACGATGGCGTCGGCCATGTCGACGTGCGGGGTCAGCTCCGTTGCGCCCGTCACGGTGACCACGTCGGCGTCGACGCCCACCCGGTCGAGGTAGTCGCGAGTGACCGCCGGGAACTCGGTGGCGATCGTGCCGCCGGTGAGGTCTTCCACGGTCGCGATTTCGCTGTCCTCCGGCGCCGCGAGGACGAGCTTGCAGGAGCCGTACTCCAGATCCAGCAGGTCGACGAGGTCGTCGTCGGCCGCCGCGCTCGCGGCGTCGGCGACGCCGCCGGACTCCGCGGCCTGGTCGAGGCCAGTGATCCCGAGGTCGGCCGCCCCGTCGCGGACGTACTCGGGGATGTCGGCCGCCCGCGCGTACAGCACCGTCACGTCGGGGTCGACGGTGTCGGCGTACAGCTGGCGGTCGGCGGTCTCCTCGACGTGGAGCCCCGCGCGCTCTAACAGCGAGAGCGTCGGATCGTGTAGGCGGCCCTTGTTGGGGACGGCGATGCGCATACGGCAAGCGTCGCGGGGGGACGGGGAAACGTTTTCGTCCGGGGAGCAGCTCTGAGGGGCAACGCGAGATCGCTTATAAAAGACCGAGTGCGGTGGCGCGTGCCTCCGAGTGGCCGCCTGCGGCGGCCACGAGGTGCGCGCGCGAGGGAGGCGGCGGTCCGGCGCGGCTCCGCCCGCGCCGGGCCGTCCGCCGAGGCTGGGGAGGCGTGAGGCTACGGTGCTGTCGGGCGGGACTCAAAGGGGCAGCCGTGAGGACGAAGCACGGCGCAGCAAGCACCGCAGCGAGCAGCGCGAGCGAGGAGCACAGCAAGCCGCGCGAGTCGTCGCGGCTGGGGCTTTGGAGGTCTTCACCGAGTTGTCGACCGTGTAGGGCCGAGCGGCTGGGGCTTTGGAGGCGTCCGCTGTAACGCCCACTACCGGCAGTTTTCACCTGAGCGGCTGGGGCTCGGAGACCGCCGTCGCGTTACCTTCGACCGTCTCCGAGAGAGCCGACGGAAACGGGCGAGTTCGAAATAAAAACGACGTAGTCGCGTCGCTCAAGTGCCTCCGCCGCCAACGACGCGTATCGTGAGCGACGCCGACTCCCCCCTCTCGGAGGACCGCCCGACCGTCGACCGTCCCCTCCGCGTCGACGCCCCGTTCGAGCCCGCGGGCGACCAACCCGAGGCGATCGAGGGGCTCGTCGAGGGGTACGAGTCGGGCGCCGACAAGCAGACGCTGCTCGGCGTCACCGGCTCCGGGAAGACCAACACCGTCTCGTGGGTCGCCGAGGAGCTGAACCGGCCGACCCTCGTGTTGGCCCACAACAAGACGCTCGCGGCCCAGCTGTACGAGGAGTTCCGCGAGCTGTTCCCGGACAACGCCGTCGAGTACTTCGTCTCCTACTACGACTACTACCAACCGGAGGCGTACGTCGAGCAGACGGACACGTTCATCGACAAGGAGATGTCGATAAACGAGGAGATAGACCGCCTGCGCCACTCTGCGACGCGTTCGCTGTTGACGCGTGACGACGTGATCGTGGTCGCCTCGGTGTCGGCCATCTACGGGCTCGGCGACCCGGGGAACTACCGCGACATGGCGCTCCGCTTAGCGGTCGGCGAGGAAGTCGGTCGCGAGGAGCTGCTCGCCCGGCTCGTCGACCTGAACTACGAGCGCAACGACGTGGACTTCACGCAGGGCACGTTCCGCGTGCGCGGCGACACCGTCGAGATCTACCCGATGTACGGGCGGTACGCGGTCCGCGTCGAGCTGTGGGGCGAGGAGATAGACCGGATGCTCAAGATCGACCCGATGAAAGGCGAGGTCGTGAGCGATGAGCCGGCCGTCATGCTCCACCCGGCGGAGCACTACTCGATCCCGGACGACAAGCTCGAACAGGCGATCGCGGAGATCGAGGAC